>NZ_JBICVV010000001.1:726757-786632 GCF_043199295.1 Streptomyces sp. NPDC048612 | reverse complement strand
GCCTGGATGTTGACGGCGACGATGAGCTGGTTGGCGGCTTTGACGGTCTGGCCGGCGCCGTGGGGTCCGCAGTGCACGATCGTGGTGCCCAGGGCCTGGAGGAGGGGGCGGGCGGCGTCGAAGTCGGTCTGTTCGCCGCCGACCATGATGGACAGGACGGCTTCGACGGCGCCGGCCTCGCCGCCGGAGACGGGGGCGTCCAGGACGCGGATGCCCTTGTCGGCGGCGGCGTGGGCGAGGTCGACGGAGGTCTGGGGGGTGATCGAGGACATGTCGATCAGCAGGGCGCCGCGGCGGGCGTGGGCGAGGATGCCGTCGTCGCCGTAGGCGAGGGCCTCGACCTGGGGGGAGGCGGGGACCATGGTGATGATGACGTCGGCGTCGGCGACCGCCTCGGCCACCGAGCCCGCCGCCCGCCCGCCGTTGTCGGCCAGCCGCCGGAGCTTGTCGGGCTCCAGGGTGTAGCCGGTGACGGGGTAGCCGGCCTTGATCAGGTTCTCGGCCATGGGCGAACCCATGATGCCCAGACCGATCCACGCGACCTTCGGAAGACTGCTCATCGGGTGCCTCTTTCGCATCTCGGAAGGGGTGGGCGGCGGCGGGGAAGGAGCGCGCCGTCCACTTTCTCTACGGGAGGGCGGTGACGCCGGGCGCGAGGTGCGCGCCGCACCCGGCACACCGCCGGAAGTCCGGCACGGTCCGTCGTACGGGCCGGTGCCGGCCGGGCGTCAGACCTTGAGCGGCTTGACCGCGGTGGGCGCGTGACCGGGTTCGGTCGCGAGGTCCTCCCACTCCTGAACACTGGCGATGTCGGAACCGCTCATCGAGATGTTGGTGATCCGTTCGAGGATGGCCTCGACGACGACCGGGACGCGGTGCTCGGCGGCCAGCTTCTTGGCCTCCTCGAAGGCCGCGCCGAGCCGGCTCGGGTCGGTGACCCGGACCGCCTTGCAGCCCAGGCCCTCGGCGACCCTGACGTGATCCACGCCGTAGACACCCAGCTCCGGCGCGTTGATGTTCTCGAACTCCAGGTTGACCTGGAAGTTGATGTCGAGGTTGCGCTGCGCCTGCCGGATCAGGCCCAAGTAGGCGTTGTTCACCAGGACATGGACGTACGGGATGCGGTGCTGGGCGCCGACGGCCAGCTCCTCGATCATGAACTGGAAGTCATAGTCGCCGGAGAGCGCGACGACCGGTGTCTCCGGGTCGGCGGTGGCGACGCCCAGCGCCGCCGGGATGGTCCAGCCGAGCGGGCCGGCCTGGCCGCAGTTGATCCAGTGGCGCGGCTTGTAGACGTGCAGCATCTGCGCGCCCGCGATCTGGGAGAGGCCGATGGTGGTGACGTAGCGGGTCTCCGGGCCGAAGGCCTTGTTCATCTCCTCGTAGACGCGCTGCGGCTTCATCGGGATGTCGTCGAAGTGGGTACGCCGCTGGAGCCGGGCCTTGCGCTCCTGGGTCGAGGCGGCCCAGTCGCCGCGGTCGGGCAGCTCGCCGGCGGCCTTGAGCTCCTTGGCCACCTCGACGAACAGCTCCAGCGCGGCCCCGGCGTCCGAGGCGATGCCGTAGTCGGGGGCGAAGATCTTGCCGATCTGGGTCGGCTCGATGTCGACATGGACGAACGTCCGGCCCTGGGTGTAGACGTCCAGCTTGCCGGTGTGGCGGTTGGCCCAGCGGTTGCCGATACCCAGGACGAAGTCGGACTCCAGGAAGTTCGCGTTGCCGTAGCGGTGCGAGGTCTGGAGGCCGACCATACCGGCGTTCAGCTCGTGGTCGTCGGGGACGATGCCCCAGCCCATCAGCGTGGGGACGACCGGCGTGCCGGTCAACTCGGCGAATTCCCACAGCAGTTCGGAGGCGTCGGCGTTGATGATGCCGCCGCCGGCGACGATCAGCGGCCGCTCGGACGCGTTGAGCAGCGCGAAGGCCTTCTCGACCTGAGCGCGGGTGGCGGCCGGCTTGAAGGCCGGCAGCGGCGCGTAGGTCTCGGGGTCGAAGTCGATCTCGGTCAGCTGGACGTCGATCGGCAGGTCGATGAGGACCGGGCCGGGGCGTCCGGAACGCATCAGATGGAAGGCCTGCTGGAAGACTCCGGGGACCTGCGCGGCCTCCATCACCGTGGTCGCGGCCTTGGTGACCGGCTTGGCGATGGCGGCGATGTCGACGGCCTGGAAGTCCTCCTTCTGGATCACCGCGGTGGGGGCCTGGCCGGTGATGCACAGGATCGGGATCGAGTCACCGATCGCCGAGTAGAGGCCGGTGATCATGTCCGTGCCGGCCGGCCCCGACGTGCCGATGCAGACGCCGATGTTGCCCGGGTGGGTCCGGGTGTAGCCCTCGGCCATGTGCGAGGCGCCCTCGACATGCCGCGCCAGCGTGTGGTCGACCCCGCCCGCACCCTTGAGCGCCGCGTAGAAGGGGTTGATCGCGGCACCCGGCACTCCGAAGGCGTGCGTCACGCCCTCCCGCTTGAGGATCTCCACCGCGGCGCGGGCGGCTGTCATTCGAGGCATCGCGTACTCCTGCGTCGACCAGTCACGGGCAAGCTCCAGCGCAGCGCCAGAGGGGTTAATTCCGTATCGCGGAATTAATGTTTTGCTTTATGGAAGGAAAGTAGAACGCAGTGTTCCCGTCGTCAAGGGGATGCGGGGCCCCTCGGACCGGCCGGCCGGGCGGCGGCGCGCAGGCGACGCACACCGCCGGAGGGCATCCGGCACAACAAGGAGCCGCACACCGGGCCCTGACCCGATGTGCGACTCCACGGCGGTTCCAGAAACGCACGAGGGCCCCACCCAGCAACTGGGTGGGGCCCTCGACTTCCGGGAAGTCCGCCTGTTTTCCCGGGAGTTGACCTCAGCGAATCGGCATCCCCGAGAGCGTCCGGGCGATCACCAGACGCTGGATCTCGCTGGTGCCCTCGAAGATCGTGTAGATGGCGGCGTCGCGGTGCATCCGCTCGACCGGGTACTCGCGGGTGAAGCCGTTGCCGCCGAGGATCTGTACGGCCTGGGCGGTGACCTTCTTGGCGACCTCGCTGGCGAAGAGCTTCGACATGGAGCCCTCGGCGGAGGTGAACGGCTTGCCGGCCACGGCCATCCAGGAGGCGCGCCAGACCAGCAGGCGGGCGGCGTCGATCTGGGTGCGCATATCGGCGAGCTGGAAGGCCACGCCCTGGTTGTCGATGATCGGGCGGCCGAACTGGGAGCGGGTCTTGGCGTACTCCAGGGCCTCCTCGTAGGCCGCCCGCGCGGTGCCGACGGCCATCGCGCCGACGGCGGGCCGGGACGCCTCGAAGGTGGCCATGGCCGCGTTCTTCACCCTCTCACCGCCCTTCTTGGCACTCTCCCGGGCCCGGGCGAGGCGCTCGTCGAGCTTCTCCTTGCCGCCGAGCAGGCAGTGGCCGGGGACCCGGACGTTCTCCAGGACGACCTCGGCGGTGTGCGAGGCGCGGATGCCGTGCTTCTTGAACTTCTGCCCCTGGGAGAGGCCGGGGGTGTTCGGGGGGACGATGAAGGAGGCGTGCCCCTTGGAGCCGGCATCCGGGTCGACGACCGCGACGACGACATGGACGTTGGCGATGCCGCCGTTGGTGGCCCAGGTCTTGGTGCCGTTGAGCACCCACTCGTCCTTGGCCTCGTCGTAGACCGCACGGGTGCGCATGGCGGCGACATCCGAGCCGGCGTCCGGTTCCGACGAACAGAAGGCGGCGACCTTGACGTCGTTGACGTCGCCGTACATCTGCGGGACCCAGGTGCCGATCTGCTCCTCCGTGCCGTTCGCGAGCACGCCGACGGCGGCCAGGCCGGTGCCCACGATGGACAGACCGATGCCGGCGTCGCCCCAGAACAGCTCCTCCATCGCCATCGGGATGCCGAGGCCCGTGGGGTCGAAGAACTGCTGGGCGTAGAAGTCGAGGGAGTACAGGCCGATCTTGGCGGCCTCCTGGATGACCGGCCAGGGGGTCTCCTCGCGCTCGTCCCACTCGGCGGCGGCAGGGCGCATGACGTCCGCGGCGAAGCCGTGAATCCAGTCACGGACGCCCTTCTGCTCGTCGTTGAGCTCCATGGTGAATTCGGCCATGTCCCCTCCAGCTACCAAGGCATTACTGTGTTACTAGCGGTAACCCGAAGTGTGTTACTCGCCAGTAAGAAATGTCAACTCCCCTGGGAACGAAATCGCCGTGGAGATCGGGTGTTACGTTGCGCCAGCGCCACGGATTCACAAGGGTGGGGAGCACGACCATGGAAAGCACTGGGCACAGCGGCAGCCGGCAGACGGCGACCGAGCGCAGACGGCGGGAGCTGCTGGAGGCCGCCGAGCGCATTGTGCTGCGCGACGGCCCGGACGCCTCGATGAATGCCATCGCCGCCGAGGCCGGCATCACCAAGCCGATCCTCTACCGGCACTTCGGCGACAAGGGCGGGCTGTACCGCGCACTCGCCGTACGGCACACGGACGCCTTGCTCGCCAATCTGGCGACCGCGCTGGACGCTCCCGTACTACGCCGGGACCGGGTCGAGGCCACCCTCGACGCCTACCTGCTCGCGATCGAGGCCCGGCCGCAGGTCTACCGCTTCCTGATGCACCCGTCGGACGAGGACAACGCCTCCGAGTCCGGCTTCGACGTCGGGCGGCACTCCGCCCCCCTGCTGCGCCGGCTCGGCGAGGAGCTGGCCAAGGTGATCACCGACCGGCTCGACCTGGGACCGGGCGGCGAGCTGACGGCACGCGTCTGGGGCCATGGCATCGTCGGCATGATGCAGCACGCCGGTGACTGGTGGCTGCGCGAACGCCCGTGCTCACGCGAGGAGTTGGTCAAGCAGCTGGCCGATCTGCTCTGGGGGCAGCTGGTCGCGGTCAAGGACCGCGCGGACGGCCCCGGCTTCTGACCGCCGGCCGGTGAAACGGCGGGCGGCGCCGGTCGGTGACCCGGCGGGCGCCGCCCGTCACTCAGCGGCCGGACGCCCCCGCCGGTGCGGCCCACGGGGCCTTCGCCGCGGCGCGCAGCGCCCGGCGGCGGCGCAGCCCGGTGAGGTGGTCGACGTAGAGCCCGCCGTCGAGGTGGTCGCACTCGTGCTGGAGACAGCGGGCGAAGAAGCCGGTGCCGGTCACTGTCCTGGGTTCGCCGGTCAGGCTCACTCCGGTCACGACGGTGTGGTCGTGGCGCGGGGTGCCGGCCTCGATGCCGGGGAGCGAGAGACAGCCCTCGGGCCCGCGGATGACCGGACCGTCGACGTCGACGAGCCGGGGGTTGACGAGGTGCCCCAGATGGCGGCGGTCCTCGTCGTCGGGGCAGTCGTAGACGAACACCCGCAGCGGGACGCCGATCTGGTTGGCGGCGAGACCCACCCCGTGCGCGGCGTACATTGTCGCGTACATGTCCTCGACCAGCCGGGCCAGCTCGTCGTCGAAGACGGTGACCTCCTGGCAGGGCTCGGTCAGAGCCGGATCGCCGAGCAGGCGCAGCGGGCGGACATGGCCGGAACTGCCGGGAATGGTGCGGGGACGCATGGGGACAAGCGTACGGTCCTGAACACAGCGGATGTCGCCGCACGGGTGGCGGGGTTCGGGGCTGCGGCCGGATCTCGATAGGCTGATCCCCGACCGAAGCCCCGGCCGGTCATCGGCTGCGGAGGAGGCGTTCCACCGGTAGCCCCACGGCAGGCGGGCGCCGGATGCAAGGAGGATCGAAGACGATGGCAGGCAACACGGAGCCGCTGTCGCCGCGGGCCAAGCTGGCCGTGACGGCAGGCAAGGCCGCGGCGGCGGTATCGCGCGCGGCGGGCCGCGGCAGCGGATCGGTGATCGGTGGCCGGGTGGCGCTCAAGCTCGACCCCGACCTGCTGGCCCGGCTGGCCCGGCACCTGGACGTCATCCTGGTGTCGGCGACCAATGGCAAGACGACCACGACGCGACTGATCGCGGAGGCGCTGCGGGCCAGCGGTCCGGTGGTCTCCAACGCGCTCGGCGCCAACATGCCGGCCGGTATCACCTCCGCGCTGGCGGGTGGGTCGGACGCCAAGTACGGCGTCATCGAGGTGGACGAGAAGTACCTCGCCGGTGTCGCACGCGATACGACGCCGAAGGCCATAGCGCTGCTGAACCTCTCGCGCGACCAGCTCGACCGTGCCGCGGAGACCCGCATGCTGGCCGAGCACTGGCGCGAGGGACTGGCAGGCTCCAAGGCCCTGATCATCGCCAACGCGGACGACCCGCTGATCGTGTGGGCGGCCTCGTCGTCCGCGAACGTGGTGTGGGTCGCGGCCGGGCAGGAGTGGAAGGACGACGCCTGGTCCTGCCCCTCGTGCGGTGGTGTGATGCAGCGGCCGGGCGACGACTGGTTCTGCGCCGAGTGCGGTTTCCGCCGCCCCACGCCCAGCTGGGCGCTGTCCGGCGACCATGTCCTGGACCCGCACGGCAGCGCCTGGCCGATCAAGCTCCAGCTGCCGGGGCGCGCCAACAAGGCCAACGCCACCACGTCCGCCGCGGTCGCCGCCGCGTTCGGGGTGCCGCCGCAGGTGGCCCTGGAGCGGATGTACTCGGTGCAGGCGGTGGCCGGGCGCTACGACGTGGTCACGTTCATGGAGCGGGAGCTGCGGCTGTTGCTGGCGAAGAACCCGGCCGGCTGGCTGGAGACGTTCTCGCTGATCGACCCGCCGCCGACCCCGGTGATCATGTCGGTGAACGCACGCGGCGCGGACGGCACCGACACCTCCTGGCTGTGGGACGTCGACTACACCCGGCTGGCCGGGCACCCCATCTTCGTGCTCGGGGACCGCAAGCTGGACCTGGCGGTGCGGCTGGAGGTCGCGGGCCTCGACTTCCAGGTCTGCGAGAGCCTCGACGAGGCGGTGCAGCTGGCACCGCCCGGCCGGATCGAGATCATCGCCAACTACACGGCCTTCCAGGACCTGCGCCGGCGGGTGGGCAACTGACGTGATGCGCGGACAAGGACGAGCGAGCATGAGTGACAACAGCCTGCGCCTGGTGTGGATCTACCCGGACCTGCTGAGCACGTACGGCGACCAGGGGAACGCCCTGGTGGTGGAGCGGCGGGCGCGCCAGCGCGGTCTGGACGTCCAGCGCCTGGACGTACGGTCCGACCAGCAGATCCCCACCTCCGGCGACATCTACCTGATCGGCGGCGGTGAGGACCGGCCGCAGCGGCTGGCCTCCGAGCGGCTGATCCGCGACGGCGGTCTGAGCCGTGCGGTCTCCAACGGCGCGATCGTGTTCTCGGTGTGCGCCGGCTACCAGATCCTGGGGCACGAGTTCATCAACGACCTCGGGGAGCGGCAGCAGGGCCTGGGGCTGCTGGACGTGGTGAGCGCCCGCGGCGAGGCCGAGCGCTGCGTCGGCGACGTACTCGCCGACATCGACCCGCAGTTGGGACTGCCGCCGCTGACCGGCTTCGAGAACCACCAGGGTGTGACGCACCTGGGCAAGACCGCCCGGCCGTTCGCCAAGGTGCGCTTCGGCAAGGGCAACGGCGTCGGCGACGGCTACGAGGGTGCGTGGAACGACACCGTCTTCGGCACGTACATGCACGGCCCGGTGATGGCGCGCAACCCGCACATCGCCGACCTGCTGATCAAGCTGGCCCTCGATGTGAACGCGCTGCCCCCGGTGGACGACACCTGGTACGAGGCGCTGCGCCAGGAGCGGATCGCCGCGGCCACCCAGCCCGCTTAAGGACCGCTTGATCCCGCCTCCGGGCGTTTCCGCTCTTGGTCACGCGCCCGAAATGACGGCATTCCGTACGCCCGCAGTCCGCACTGCGGGCGTACGTGCTCCCGGTGGCCCCGCGCTTGTAGGGTGTGCGGAATCCAACCGGACGACGGGGTCCGGGCCCCCGGTTGAGTTGCAGAGGTTTTGCGAGCAATGCGTATTGGTGTCCTCACCTCCGGCGGCGACTGCCCCGGACTGAACGCCGTCATCCGGTCCGTCGTCCACCGCGCCACCGCCGATCACGGCGATGAGGTGATCGGCTTCCGCGACGGCTGGAAGGGCCTGCTGGAGTGCGACTACCGCAAGCTCGACCTCGATGCCGTCGGCGGCATCCTGGCGCTTGGCGGCACCATCCTCGGGTCGTCCCGGGTACAGCCCGCACATCTGCGGGACGGCGTGGAGCGGGCCCGCGGCCATGTCGCCGAGCTGGGTCTGGACGCGATCATCCCGATCGGCGGTGAGGGCACGCTGAAGGCGGCGCGGCTGCTGTCGGACGCCGGGCTGCCGATCGTCGGCGTGCCGAAGACCATCGACAACGACATCGCGGTCACGGATGTGACGTTCGGCTTCGACACCGCGGTGGGCGTCGCCACCGAGGCGCTGGACCGGCTCAAGACCACCGCCGAGTCGCACCAGCGGGTGATGATCGTCGAGGTGATGGGGCGGCACACCGGCTGGATCGCACTGCACTCGGGGATGGCGGCCGGCGCGCACGCGATCGTGGTGCCGGAGCGTCCCTTCGACATCGAGGAACTGACCGCCCGGGTCTCGGCGCGCTTCGAGGCCGGCAAGAAGTTCGCGATCGTGGTCGTCGCCGAGGGCGCCAAGCCGCGCGAGGGCACCATGTCCTTCGACATCGGCGGCAAGGACATGTACGGCCACGAGCGCTTCGCCGGCGTCGCCCGGCAGCTGTCCGTGGAGCTGGAGGAGCGGCTCGGCAAGGAGGCGCGTCCGGTCATCCTCGGGCACGTCCAGCGCGGCGGCACCCCGACCGCGTACGACCGGGTGCTCGCCACCCGCTTCGGCTGGCACGCCGTCGAGGCCGCGCACCGCGGTGAGTTCGGGATGATGACGGCGCTGCGCGGCACCGACATCACGCTGGTGCCGCTGGCGGAGGCCGTGGAGACGCTCAAGACGGTGCCCGCGGAGCGCTACGGCGAGGCCGAGTGCGTGCTGTGACCTCCGTGGTCGCCGCGCGCTAGATACGCCCCACATGAACCGCCCCCGGCCGATTCCCCGGCCGGGGGCGGTTCTAGTCTTGTCGCCGGAGCATTGGTACGAATCAGGAGCGAGCGGATGGATCACAGCGGGCACGGCATGGACGGCATGAACATGGATCTGCCGCCGTTCACGCTGGGGAGAGGCCTGGAGTTCGGTGGTGATCCGGTCTTTCTCGTCGGCTGTCTGCTGGGGCTCGCGCTGTACGGCTGGGCCGTCGTCCGGCTGCGGCGCCGGGGGGACTCCTGGCCGGCGGGCCGTACCGTCGCCTGGGCGCTGGGCGTCCTGTCGGTGGCACTGGTGATGTGCACCGGGCTCAACGACTACGGCATGGCGATGTTCAGCGTGCACATGGTCCAGCACATGGTCATCAGCATGCTCTCGCCGATCCTGCTGCTGCTCGGGGCGCCGGTCACGCTGGCGCTGCGCGCCCTGCCGGCCGCCGGCCGCGGCCGCAAGGGGCCGCGGGAACTGCTGGTCGCGCTGCTGCACAGCCGCTACATGCGGATCATCACGCACCCGGCGTTCACCATCCCGCTGTTCATCGCGAGCCTCTACGCGCTCTACTTCTCGCCGCTGTTCGACTTCCTGATGGAGTCCCGGGCCGGGCACATCGGGATGATGCTGCACTTCCTCGCGGTGGGCCTGGTGTTCTTCTGGCCGATCATGGGCGTCGACCCGGGCCCGCACCGGCCGGGTTACGTGATGCGGATGCTGGAGCTGTTCGCGGGCATGCCGTTCCACGCGTTCTTCGGCATCGCGCTGATGATGGCCTCGGAGCCGATGGTCGGCACCTTCCTGAACCCGCCCGCCTCGCTCGGGATCGACGCGCTGTCCGACCAGTCGGCGGCCGGCGGGATCGCCTGGGCCTTCAGCGAGATCCCGTCCGTGGTGGTGCTGATCGCCCTGGTCTTCCAGTGGTACAAGTCCGAGGAGCGCCAGGCGCAGCGCGCGGACCGGGCCGCCGACCGCAACGGGGACAAGGACCTGGCCGACTACAACGCCTACCTCGCCTCGCTCAACGCACGGGGGCAGTGACCGCACACCGCGCACCGCGCCTGTGGCGGTACGGGCCGCGGCCGGGGACGATGGTCCCATGGCCGCGGCCCGCGTCGTTCTGTCGGCGCCCCGGCCGCCGTGAGGAGGGTGCGGGTATGCCCGGATCTGTGAAGGCGATGGCCGTGTGCACGGTGGGCGGACTGGTGGCCGCGACCGCCTACACCGTGGCGCTGGGCTCCAATGGGTGGGTCTGGTTCTTCTGGGTGGTAGTGGCGCTGGTGACGGTCGGCGTGGTGGCCGCGCGGCCGGTCTGAGCCGGGCCGTCCAAGGCACCGTTCAGAAGCGGAAGACGGGCCCGGTGGCGGAGTCCATGGTGCAGGCGTTGGGGAACTCCTTGCGCCAGTTGACCGGGACCCCGCGCCAGGTGCCGGTCGCGGTGACGGTGACCGGGTCGTACTCCCTGGTGCAGGTGTGCGGCTCGCCGGGCAGTGCGTCCAGGTCGCCGCGGGCCCAGGTCAGCGCGTCACAGGCGGCGTGCGCGTGCGGATGCCTGCGGTGGATGTCGGGGCAGCTGAGCCGCACCCCGCGGCTCCAGGAGCTGCCCGCTCCGGTCATGGTGAGCACCAGGCCCTGATCTGCAACCGGCGGCTCGTCGGCGCCGGCCGGACCGGCGCAGAGCAGGGCCGCGGACAGCGTGGCGAGCACGGTGGCGGGCAGGGCGGATCGGCGTCGGCGGCTCACGGGCATCGCGGTCTCCTGGGGAACGCTCGGTGGGTTCACATGCCGGAGCCCGACAGGAACACGCGGCGCCCGGCGGCCCCAGGCCATCCCGCCGCGCCCGCACGGACAAGCGGCCACGCCGTGAGGTCGCCCGTACGGCCTGCGGATACCCGCCCGGAGACAGGGTGGCCGGCAGCGGAGGAGGCGGCTCCGCTGCCGGCCACCGGACCGGGGTTACCCCACGCGCTCGATGCGGGCGCGCCGGATCAGGTTCTTGCCCTCCTCACGGACCTCCTCGAACGCCGCGTTGTTCAGCAGCGCGCAGCTGCCCGACGGGGCGGTGACGGATACCGTCGTCGACTTGTCGTTGTCCAGGTTGGTCACCTTCAGCTTGGTCCCGATGGGGAACTCGCCGC
Organism: Streptomyces sp. NPDC048612; assembly: GCF_043199295.1. NCBI lineage: Bacteria > Bacillati > Actinomycetota > Actinomycetes > Kitasatosporales > Streptomycetaceae > Streptomyces > Streptomyces sp. NPDC048612. The sequence continues at coordinate 775,554 of NZ_JBICVV010000001.1, read as the reverse complement.
TGGAGGCCGCGGGTGCGCCGCCCTCACCGGAGAGGGTCACCGTGTCGCCGGGGCACACGACGTCGCCGTCGCCGGCCGGCGGGGCGCCCGAGGCGGACGAGTCACCGGAGGCGGGCGGGTCGTCCGAGGCGGGTGGCTGCGCCGATCCGGACGGGTCCTGCGCACCGGACCCGCCCCCGGCGGGTGGCTGCTCCGCCGCCGGCGGGGCGCCCGCGGCCGCGTCCCCGCCCTCGGCGCACCCGGAGGCCCGCTGCTTCAGCTGGATCTCCTTGATCACGGCCTGCCGGTTGGCGATCCGCGCCGCCGACTGGGCGTCCGGCTTGGCCTGCTGGTCGGCGATGAACTTCTGATTGTTCTTCAGCGCGGTGGACAGTCCTTCGCAGGCCGACGACGCCTGGCTGGTGCCCGTGGTGGCGATGGCGATGCCGCCGACCAGTGCCGCGGCGCTGACGCAGATGAGGATCTTCTGCCGCCGGCCGACCTTCTTCTTTCGGGACATCTGTGACTCCTGTCCTCGGCCCGGATGGTGGGGACGGGCTCGGTTGCCGGGCAGTACGGAGGGTCAACCCGGCATCGCTCAAGGAGAGTCGAAAGTTGTCCGCGGATGCCAAAGTGGCTACCGAAAGGTAAGAAGTCGGCGGTGGCGGCCGGGGTGGTCCCGGGGCTACGGCTCGCGCCGCCGGACCAGTTGGGCGCCCGCCGTCAGGACGCCCTCGGCCTGCTCCGGCGGGAGCGCCTCGGTGAGGAAGGTGACGGCGCGGCGCAGCTGCGGCCCGTTCTGGTAGGGGAAGTCGGTGCCGAGCAGCAGCCGGTCCGCTCCGTAGGAGGCCGCGGCGGCGCGCACGGCCGGGACATGGCCGTGCGCGACGGTGTCGTACCACATGCGGCGGGCCGCCTCGGTGGGCTTCTCGGCGGTGTCCGGGGCCTCCCAGGGGAGGTGGTCGTCGGCGCGGGGCAGCAGCATGGGCAGGGCGCCGCCGAGATGGGAGTGGATGATCCGCAGGCGGGGGAAGCGGCGGGGAACGCCCTCCAGGATGAGGTGCATCGCGCAGATGGTGTCCTCCGTCGGCGCGCCGACCATCCAGCGCATCCGGTGCGCGGCGATCAGCGGAGAGCGCGCGTCATGGCCGGAGGGGTGCAGGGAGAGCACCCCGCCCCGCCGGTCGAGTTCCTCGAAGAGCGCGGTGAAGGCGGGGTCGCCGAGGCTGCGGCCGAGGATGTCGGTGGTGACACCGGCCCCCGCCATGCCCAGTTCGTCGAGCGCGCGGGCCAGCTCCGCCAGGGAGGCGTCGAGGTGCGGCAGCGGGAGCGCGGCGAACGCGGAGAAGCGGGCGGGGTGGTCCCGTACCAGGCCGGCGTAGTGGTCATTGGCGTACCGGGCGGCTGTGACCGCCTGCCCGGCGTCCGCGAAGTACGGGCCCTGGGGCGACACGGACAGGATCTGGTGGTCGATACCGGCGGCGTCGTTCAGCGCGAACCGGGCCGCCAGGTCCTGCGCGCTGTCACCGGCGCCCAGACCGCGGTGCGCGGCGGCCTCCGGGCGCCCGTAGGACTCCAGGAGCCGGAGGTAGCCCTCGCTCCAGAGGTGGGCGTGCACGTCGGTGCGCATCCCTTTCAGCGTCGCGCCGGGGCGGTGGTGTGTCCACCGGGGCGCGCGGCGCCGGGGTTGCGCGCCGGCGCCGGCCACCGCGGCTGGGGCGGCCGCGGGCGCCGGGAAAGAGTCAGCATCGATCCGGCCGAAGGTACTTACCCGCCACGGCACTTGCCCATAGACTCACTGGCCGTTCCGGGCAGCCCATGTGACCTGCGACGAGGTGGCCGCCCCGGCGAGCCGACGGAATGGAGAGCTGCCCTGTGCTCTATCAGGTGCTGAAGTACCTGCTTCTGGGGCCGTTGCTGCGGCTGGTGTTCCGGCCGCGGATCGAAGGACTCGATCATGTGCCGGAGGAGGGCGCGGCGATCATCGCCGGCAATCATCTGTCGTTCGCCGATCACTTCGTGATGCCGGCGATCGTGCCGCGCCGGGTGACGTTCCTGGCCAAGGCCGAGTACTTCACCGGACCCGGCCTGAAGGGGCGGCTGACCGCGGCGTTCTTCCGGGGCGTCGGGCAGATCCCGGTCGACCGGTCCGGCGGCCGGGCCTCGCAGGCGGCGATCTCCTCGGGCCTCTCCGTGCTGCGCAAGGGACGGTTGCTGGGCATCTACCCGGAGGGCACCCGCTCGCACGACGGCCGGCTCTACAAGGGGCGCACCGGCGTCGCCGCGATGGCCCTCCGGGCCGGGGTGCCGGTGGTGCCGTGCGCCATGATCGGCACGTTCGAGGCCCAGCCGGCGGGCCGGCGGCTGCCGCGCATCAGGCGGATCACCATCCGCTTCGGCGCCCCGCTGGACTTCTCGCGCTATGCGGGGCTGGAGGACGAGCGCATGGTCCTGCGCGCCGCCACCGACGAGATCATGTACGCGATCCTCACCCTGTCCGGGCAGGAGTACGTCGACACCTACGCGGGCGAGGCCAAGGCCGAGGCGCAGGCTCAGGCGCGGGCTCAGGGACGGCGGGGGCACGGGGGCGGGAAGGGGCCCGCGCGCTGAAGGGCCGGGCCCGGAACGTCTTGCGCCATGGGCGAACCGTCAGGCGGCCGCCGTCCGGCGGACCTTAGTGTCCCGTCATGACTAGAGGCAGCGCAGTGGTGATAGGGGCGAGTGGGCAGATCGGGCGCGCAGCGGTGCGGGCCCTGGCGCGGGACGGCTGGGAGGTGCGGGCCGCGTCGCGGCACGGCGGGCGCGACGCCTCGTGGCCCGGGGAGGTCCGCTCGGTGGCGGTGGACCGGGAGGACGACACGGCGCTGGCCGGGCTGATCGGCGAGGGCTGTGACGTCCTGCTGGACTGTGTGGCGTACGGCGCCGCGCACGCGCAGCAGCTGACGTCCCTGGCGGACCGGATCGGGTCGGCCGTGGTGATCTCCAGTTGCGTGGTGTACAAGGACGACCGCGGGCGCAGCTTCGCGACGATGGAGGAACCGGACGGCTTCCCGGTCTATCCGCTGCCCGTTCCGGAGTCCCAGCCGACCGTGCGGCCGGGCGACGAGGACTACGGCACCCGCAAGGCCGCCCTGGAACAGGCGCTGCTGGCGCTGGGCGACCGGCTGCCGGTGACGCTGCTGCGGGCCTGCGCCGTGCACGGCCCGTACAGTCCGCTGCCCCGTGAGCTGTACTTCGTCAAGCGGGTGCTGGACGGGCGCCGGGTGCGGGTGCTCTCCTACGGGGGCAGCAGCCGTTTCCATCCGGTGCATGTCGACAACCTCGCTGAGCTGGTCCGGCTGGCGGCCCGCCGTCCTGGTTCGCGGGTGCTCAACGCGGCCGACCCGCAGGCGCCGACGGTGGCCGAGATCTCGGCGGCGGTGGATGCGGCGATGGGCGCGCCGCGGAGCGAGATCGTGACGGTGGACGGTCCCCCGCCGTCGTCCGACGTCGGCGAAACCCCGTGGACGGTTCCGCATCCGCTGGTCTACGACATGACCGCGGCGGAGCGCGAGTTGGGCTATCGCGCGGTGACGACGTACGAGGAGTCGCTGCCCGCGACGGTCGCCTGGCTGGCCGACCAGGTCAAGGGACGGGACTGGTGGGAGCTGTTCCCGAGGATGGCCGGCTTCTATCCGGACGAGAAGCTGTTCGGGTACGCGGCCGAGGACCGGTGGCTGGCGCAGCGGGGCGGCCGGCGCTGAGGGCCGCGGCGGGCGCGGGGCCGCTCGCCGTACTGAGCTTCGCCTCCGCGCGCAGTCCCGGCGGCGGCTATCTCAACGGCGCCCAGGCCCAGGAGGAGGCGCTGGCGGTGCGTGTGGAGCGGGTGCTGGGCGGGCGGTTCGCGGGCTGGTTCGACGACAGGGGCGGCCGGGAGGGTTCCCGGCCGCCTCTGCGTGCCGTCATGCGGTGTTGCCGGCACCTGTCATGCCGTCATCAGCGCACGGCGGGCAGGTCCAGCGATCCCAGCAGGGCCTTGGTCGTGCTGGGCTTGGGCGTGGCGTGCGGGGCGCAGGTCACGTCCTTGGCGTCGGTCTTCCCGGTCAGGAAGTACGCGTCGACCCGGTCGTTGATGCAGGGGTTGACCTGGCCGGTGACGCCGTGCGAGCCGGCGTCCCGCTCGGTGATCAGACGCGAGCCCTTGAGGCGGCGGTGCAGCTCGACCGCGCCGCCGTAGGGGGTGGCCGCGTCACGGACGCTCTGTACGATCAGGACGTTCGGCAGGCCCTTGCCGGTCCTGACGTCGACCGGCCGCTGCTGCTTGGCCGGCCAGGTGGCGCAGGGCAGGTTCATCCAGGCGTTGGCCCAGGTCATGAACGGTGCCTGCCGGTGGATGCGGGTGTTGTCCCGGTCCCACTTCCGCCAGCTGGTGGGCCACTTGGCGTCGGTGCACTCGACGGCCGTGTAGACCGCGTTGCCGTTCTCCGCGGAGATGTTGCCCGCGGTGTCCTTGAGGTCCGGACCGGCGTTCTCCACCAGCGGCTTGCTGTCACCCGAGCGGTACGCGCTCCAGACCTCGGCGACCGAGGCCCACATGGAGTCGTAGTACGGAGCGTTCTGGAAGAAGCCGGTCAGCTCGGCCGGGCCGACCACGCCGCCGATGGGCTTCTTCTTGGCGGTCGCCCGCAGCTTCTCCCAGGCGGCCTGGACCTTCTGGGGGGTGTTGCCGATGTGGTACGCGTCGTCGTTCTTGGCGACCCACTTCTTCCAGTCGCCCCAGCGGGTCTCGAAGGCGAGGTCCTGGTCGAGGTTGGCCTGGTACCAGACCTTCTCGCGGGAGGGGTCGACGACGCTGTCCACAAGCATCCGGCGGACGTGCCCGGGGAAGAGCGTCGCGTAGACCGCGCCCAGGTACGTGCCGTAGGAGACGCCCAGGTAGTTGAGCTTCTTCTCACCGAGCGCGGCACGGATGACGTCCATGTCGCGGGCGGTGTTCGGGGTCGTCATGTGCGGCAGCAGACGGCCGCTGCGCTCGGCGCAGCCCTCGGCGTACCGCTTGGCGAGCCTGCGCTGAGCGCGCTTGTCGGCCTCGCTGTCGGGCACCGGGTCGGCCTTGGGTGCCTTGACGAACTCCTGCGGGTCCATACAGGAGATGGCCGCGGAGTGGCCCACGCCCCGGGGGTCGAAGCCGACGAAGTCATACGCCTTCGCGGTCTTGGCCCAGAGGGCGTTCTTGGTGGTGATGCGGGTCGGGAACCTCATGCCCGAACCGCCGGGGCCACCGGGGTTGTAGAGGAGGGAGCCCTGACGCTCCTCCTTGCCGCCGGTGCCGAGGGCACGGTCGACGGCGATCTTGATGGTGCGGCCGTTCGGCTTGGCGTAGTCGACCGGGACGGTGACATAGCCGCACTGGACCGGCGACTTGAGGCCCCAGTCCGCGGGGCAGTCCTGCCAGTCGATGCCCTTCTTGGCTGCCCGCGCGACGGCGGTCGCCACACCGCGTGCTTCGGCCGAACCGCCCCGGTGCTGCTCACCCGCCTGGGCGGGCGTGGCGGTTATCGCGCCGGCGAGGAGCGCGCCGGAGATCAGAGTTCCGGCGGCGCCGAGCGCTGCTGTCTTTCTCACGTGGTTAATTCCCCCTGCATGGTGTGCCGCTCATGGCGTTGATCAGAGGACTACGGGGGGAATCCTGTCGTGCGCCGTCCCCTCTTGAACAGGTCGGCCTCGCGTTTCTTTACCAACCTGTAGGTTTCTTGCCGTGCCGGTGGCGGCCCGCCGGGAGCCGGAACGGCCGGCCCGGACGGCTTCCCGCCCGGCGGCGCGGACGCCGGCACCGGGGAGCTGCGGGCGAACGGCCGGACCTCGTAGGGGAACCTCACCATTCCGGCCAACGCTCTCAGACCGTGAGGGGACTGCTGCGCCCTGCGGAACCTCCCGGCGATTCGCTCAACTGTGGCCGTTATCAGCAAAGTTGGCGGAAAGACAGAAGAGGAATCAGCAGGCTGGGGCGCTCGACGCGGAGCGCGGGGCCATGAATGGCCTGGTGGAGCGCGGTGCGGCTTGTTGGCCGCCGAGGGGGCGCGCAGGGGCGAGAATACGTCAATTGCCGTAGACCTGCTCCACAGGCATGTGCCAGCCGCACAGCTTCAGTAACCTTCCGTGAAGGCTCTCCCACTCACTGCCACGGGAGGGCTTCGGCGTTTTCGCGCTGTCAGAGCCGTCGCGAGGGAGATCCGAAGTGCCGGGTATCGATCAGGTGTTGTCCCAGGCCATGGGAATCCCGGGCGTTCTGGGGGCCGGGCTGATCGACTGGACCAGTGGTCTGACACTCGGCACGGCGGGGCGGGCTCCCCACGGCGATCACGACGCGGCCGCCGCCGACACCGCCGACGTGGTGCAGGCCGTGGCCCGCAACGCCACCTTCGACACCTCGGGCGCCGGCGGCCCGGCCCTCGAAGACCTCATCATCACCGCCGACAACAGCTACCACCTCATCCGCTTTGTACACACGGCCTTCGACAGCCAGACCTATCTCTACCTCTGGCTGGACCGCGGCCAGGCCAATCTCGCCGTCGCCCGGCTCCGGCTGCGCGATCTGGCGGCGGAGCTGGTCGCGTCCTGAGCGCGCGCTCCGCCACACCGCACGATCGCCAAAGGAACCAGCCATGGGCCTGCCCATATCCCCTCCCCCGCCCGCACCGGCCGGGCTGCTCGACCGGTGCGCCGCCGAGCGGGTCACCGGCGCCCTCCGCGGCCCGCACGGCAGCCTCTACCTCGTCGACGGCGCCGTCTACTGCGTCGAGGACACCACCGCCCCCGGTCTCGACATCCGTCTCGTCGCGGCCGGCAAGGTGCCGCCCCAGGGCTGGGAGTACGCCGTCGAGCGGGCGGGGCCGCACCAGGGGGCCGCCCAGTTCCTGGTCAGCGAGGGCTGGCTGACCCAGAGCGAGCTGGAGATATGCCATCTCGCCGCGCTCCTCGACGCGGCGTTCTTCGCCCTCCCGCTGCCTCCCGAGTCCACCTCGTTCACGCCCGGGACCGCCCACTGGCTGGGTGTCGTACGGCCCATCAGCGCCATCGCCCTCCAGCAGGCGACGGCCCGCCGCCGGGCACTGCTCGACCGGCTCCGGCCCTGGGCGGCGGTCGACTCCTCCCCCGTCGTCCCCGTCCGCCCGGGCACCTCCGCCCCAACGACGAGTCGGCAACGGCGGCTCCTCGACCGCGCCGACGGCCGGCACACCCCGTATGAACTGGCCCGGCTGCTGGGCCAGTCCGTCTTCGCGACCCTGCTCGACGTCCGCCGTCTCGCCGCCGCCGGCATGGTCCAGCTGCCCACGGCGCCGACGGCGCTCCCCCGGCGGCGGCCGGGCGCCTGCCTGGACGGGCAGCCCGCCCCCGCCGCCGAGGACCCCGCCCCGACCTGGCAACTACCGGTTCCGGACCTCCTCGACACCGCCGGTCCGGACATTGCCCTCCTTGTCCGACTGCGTACGGCGTTGGAGGAGAACCTGTGAGCCCCTGCGCACGAAGACCGTGTACGGCATGAGGCGCGTCATCGGAAAGCGCGCCCGGAAAAGGAGACTGATGACGATCGAGCCCCGGATACGCGATGAACTGCACACACTGCGCGACCAAGTACGGCATTTCCAGGGCGGGATGGTGGCGAGCGTGGACGGCATGGTGATCGCCCACGACCTGCCGGACATCGAACCGGACGGCCTGGCCGCGCTCACCGCCGCCGCGATCGGTGTCGCCAGACGCCTCACCGACGCCACCGGACAGGGCGCCTTCGAGGAATCCCTGACCCGGGGTGCCGGCGGCTACATCGCCGCCTATTCGGCCGGACGCCGCGCCGTTCTGACGGCCGTGGCGAGCACGGACACCAATGTCGGGCGGCTCCATCTGCAGGCCCGGAAGGCCGCGGAACGGATCGGCGCCCTCGTGGACGCGGCGCCCCACCGATAACCCCCCGGAAGAGCGCCCCCACGTTCCCGCACGCCCGCGCGCAGCAGCCCCCGGAGCCCCGAACTCCGGGAAAGCCTCTACCCCCTGAACCCCGTAACCCCGGAAACCCCGTCAAGAAAGCGAAAGGCTGAACCCCTCATGGCTCAAATGGAATCCGCTCTCGCCGATGCGATGTCGACCATCGAGGGCGCGGTCGGCGTCGCCCTGGTCGACTACACCAGCGGTATGGCGCTGGCGACCCTGGGCGACAACCAGGCGCTGGACCTGAACATCGCGGCGGCCGGCAACACCGATGTCGTCCGCGCCAAGATGCGCACCATGGAGATGCTGGAACTCCAGGGCGCCATCGAGGACATGCTCATCACGCTGACCGCGCAGTACCACATCATCCGCCCGGTGTCGGGCAAGAACGGCGGTGGTCTCTTCCTCTACCTGGTGCTGGACCGCAAGCGCGCCAACCTCGCGCTGGCGCGCCACCGTCTCGCCCGGCTGGAGTCCGAGCTGGAGGTCTGAGCCGCGCCGCCGCCGTCACCCTCCGGCGACGCTCCGGGCCGCCTCGTCCAGAAGGCGCCGCAGCCGTAGCGCGTCCGGGGCGACGGCGGTGGCCAGGGCCCCGGGCCCGGCGAGCGGTGCCAGGACGCCCTGTCCCGCGCCGCCGTCGGCCCGCTCCCCGGCCGTGGCCCCGAGCAGCCGCACCTCGGCCGGACTCTGCTCGAACTCCGGTTGCACGACGAGGAGTTGACCGAGGGCGCGGTGTCCGTCCAGGACGGCCGCGGTGTCCCAGCCGGGGGCGCCGGGCCCGTATGCCGTCTCCTGGTCGAGCAGGGTCCGGCCGGCCCGGCGGACGACGAGCCGGCTGCGCAGGGCGCCGGTCTCCTCGCCGCTGCGTCCCAGGACCTGTTCCTCGCGCAGTACCAGGTGTGCGGTGGGGGCCAGTTCGACGGTGGTGGTCATCCGCAGCGCGCTGCCGGCCGCGGAGATCAGCGGTTCGGGCAGCCAGTCGAGCCGGGCGCCGTCGCCCACCGTCAACCGCACGTCGTAGGTGGCGTATCCGCCCGCGCGGCCGGGCAGCGCGACGGTCGCGGCGGCGCTCGTGAGGCGCAGTGCGCTGCCCGCCTCGGCGGTGGCCTCAAGGGCCAGCCGGTCGCCGTTCAGCGGGGCGCTCATGGCGCCGACGACGCAGACCCGGGCCTGCCGGCCGGTCCCGCGGACGCGGCGCAGCGCGAACGGGCCGTCGCCGTCGAGGACGGGCAGCCGGGTGGTGCCTCCCCCGCTCCCGGCCGGGTGCGAGGGGGACATGGCCCCGCCTTCGGCCCGCGCGACGATGCGGGCGGTCGCGCGCAGACCGGCGGACGAGGCCGCGCCGGTCCGCGGGGGCGGCGCGGGTGCGGGAAGCGCGAGGGTCATGCCGGGCCCGCGGTCCAGTCCGCCAGCCGCCCCTGGACCCACTCCGCCACGGGCCGGACACCGTTCTCCGCCTTCAGGGCGGTGAAGACGACCGGCAGCTCGCCGCGTTGGGCTTTGGCGTCGCGGGCCATGCCCTCAAGGTCGACGCCTACATAGGGGGCGAGGTCGGTCTTGTTGATGACGAGGAGGTCGGAGGTGGTGACGCCGGGGCCGCCCTTGCGGGGGATGTCGTCGCCGCCGGCCACGTCGATGACGAAGATCTGGGCGTCGACCAGGCCCTTGGAGAAGGTCGCGGTGAGGTTGTCGCCGCCGGATTCGACCAGCACAAGGTCGAGGGGGCCGACCGCCTCCTCCAGGTCCTCGACGGCTTCGAGGTTGGCGGAGATGTCGTCGCGGATGGCGGTGTGCGGGCAGGCGCCGGTCTCGACGGCGGAGATCCGCTCGGCGGGCAGGACGGCCTCGCGGAGCAGGAACTCGGCGTCCTCGCGGGTGTAGATGTCGTTGGTGACGACGGCGAGGGACAGCTCCTCGCGCAGGGCGCGGCAGAGCGCGGCGACGGTGGCGGTCTTGCCGGTGCCGACCGGGCCGCCCAGCCCGATGCGCAGGGCCCGCCGGGTGCCGTCCGCCCGTACGGGGGTGGCGGCGCTGTAGGTGTGGCGCTCGGGGAAGGTTTCCTTGTGGTCGAGATGCATGGTCACTCCAAAGGTCGGCGGCGGGGTCGGCGGGTCAGGAAGCGAAGAGGCGTACCGGCCAGGCGGCGTGCTGTTGGGCGGTGATGTCGAGCAGCGGTGCGGAGGCGGCGGGCAGTGCGTCGACGCCTTCGGCGGCCACCCGCCGCGCGGCTTCGGCTCCCTGCTCCGCGACCCGGTCGAGGTCGGCGGTGAGGCGGGCCAGGACGGCGGTGGCGTCGAAGGGGTCCAGGCTCAGCAGCCGGACCGCCGCGGTCGCCGGGCCGCTGAGGTTCTCGTACGCCACGGCGTACGCGGCGTCGAGCGGTGGCAGTCCGGCGGACCGGGCGGCCAGGCCCAGGACGACGGGCTGGTGGGCGCCGCGGGGGCGGGCCGCGGCGAGCGCGTCGAGTGCGGCGCTCGGCCAGGTGGCGCGGGCGGCCCGCATCATCTGCCGGCCGAGCCGCCGGGCGACCTGCCGCAGCGCCGGTACGGGCGTGCGCGCGTCGGCGGCGTCGTCCAGCAGGAGCGGGTCGTGGCCGGCCGCGGCCGCTGCGGCGAGCCCCGCGGCGACCAGACCCGCGGTGTGCAGCCGGCCCCGGCAGAAGGTCTCCAGGGTGGCGGCGTCCTTGATGCGTCCCGCGGCGACGGCCGGTTCGGCGCCGCCCGAGTGGGCGTGCCCGCCGGCGGGGAACCGGCCGTCGGCGAGGACCAGCAGCGCTGCGCGGCTCATCGGTGGTTCGGGTCCTTCGTCGGGGTCCATCGGCGCTCGCTCAGAAGAGGAAGTACCGCTGGGCCATGGGGAGTTCGGCGGCGGGTCGGGGTTCGACGACCTCGCCGTCGATGGTCACGGTGAAGGTGTCCGGGTCGACTTGGACGCGCGGCAGGGCGTCGTTGTTCCGCATGTCGGCCTTGGTGATGCCGCGGGTGCTGCGGATCGCCTCGAAGCCCTTGGCCAACGGGAGGCGCTCGGGGAGGCCGTCCGCGAGGGCCTGCTGGGAGACGAAGTTGACCGAGTTGCTGCCGGGGGCCCGGCCGGTGGCGCCGAACATCGGTCGGGGCAGCACCGGCTGCGGCGTGGGGATGGAGGCGTTGGCATCGCCCATCTGCGCACAGGCGATCTGGCCGCCCTTGATGACCAGCTGCGGCTTGACGCCGAAGAAAGCCGGGTCCCAGAGGACGAGGTCGGCGAGCTTGCCGTCCTCGACGGAGCCGACGAGATGGTCGATGCCCTGGGCGATGGCCGCGTTGAGGGTGTACTTCGCGACATAGCGGCGGGCCCGGTGGTTGTCGGCGCCGCCGTCGCCGGGGAGGGCGCCGCGGCGCCGCTTCATCACATGCGCGGTCTGCCAGGTGCGCAGCACGACCTCGCCGATCCGGCCCATGGCCTGGGCGTCCGAGGCCATGATCGAGATGGCGCCGAGGTCGTGCAGGATGTCCTCGGCGGCGATGGTGGAGGGCCGGATGCGGGACTCGGCGAACGCCAGGTCCTCGGGGACCGCCGGGTTGAGGTGGTGACAGACCATCAGCATGTCGAGGTGTTCCTCGACGGTGTTGACGGTGTGCGGCCGGGTGGGGTTGGTGGAGGCGGGCAGGACGTTCGGCTCGGAGACCATCGCGATCATGTCGGGGGCGTGGCCGCCGCCGGCGCCCTCGACGTGGAAGGCGTGGATCGAACGGCCGGCGATGGCGGCGAGGGTGTCGCCGAGGAAGCCGGCCTCGTTGAGGGTGTCGGTGTGGATCGCGAGCTGGGCGCCGCTCTCCTCGCAGACGGTCAGGCAGGCGTCGATGACGGCGGGGGTGGCACCCCAGTCCTCGTGGATCTTGAAGCCGAGGACACCGGCGCGCAGTTGGTCGCGCATCGAGGCGAGGGAGGTGGTGTTGCCCTTGCCGAGCAGTCCGATGTTGACGGGGAGACCGTCCATCGCCTCGAACATCCGGGCCACGTGCCAGGCGCCGGGGGTGATGGTGGTGGCCTTGCTGCCCTCGGCCGGTCCGGTGCCGCCGCCGATCAGGGTGGTGACGCCGGAGGCCAGGGCCTCGTCCGCCTGCTGCGGGCAGATGAAGTGCACATGGGTGTCGATGGCACCGGCGGTGAGGATCTTGCCGTTGCCCGCGATGACCTCGGTCTCGGGCCCGATCACCAGGTCGGGGTGGACGCCGTCCATGGTCTCGGGGTTACCGGCCTTGCCCAGGGCGGCGATCCGGCCGTCGCGGATGCCGACGTCGGCCTTGACGATGCCCCAGTGGTCGAGCACGACCGCGCCGGTGATCACGGTGTCGGGGGTGCCCTCGGCACGGGTGGCGCGGGACTGGCCCATCGATTCCCGGATCACCTTGCCGCCGCCGAAAACGGCCTCGTCGCCGGCCCGGCCGGGGCCTCCGGAGCGGTCCTCGGTGATCTCGATGACGAGGTCGGTGTCGGCGAGCCGGATGCGGTCACCGGCGGTCGGGCCGAAGAGGTCGGCGTACGCCTGGCGGGTGAGTTCAGCCATCGAGGGTGCCTCCGGTCTCGCCGCGCAGGCCCATGACGAGGCGCTTGCCCCCGATGGGGACGAGTTCGACCTCGGTGGGGATGCCGGGCTCGAAGCGCACGGCGGAGCCGGCCGGGACGTTCAGCCGCTTGCCGTGCGCGGCCGCGCGGTCGAAGTCGAGGCCGGGGTTGGCCTCGGCGAAGTGGTAGTGGGAGCCGACCTGGACGGGGCGATCGGCGGCGTTGAGGACGGTCAGCCGGGTGCCGGGCAGGCCTTCGTTGAGGCGTACCGGCTCGTCGGCGTGGAGGATCTGGCCCGGGATCATATGCGGCGCTCCCCGTTCAGTTGATGGGTTCGTGAACGGTGACGAGCTTGGTGCCGTCGGGGAAGGTGGCCTCGACCTGTACGTCGTGGATCATCTCGGGGACGCCGTCCATGACCTCGTCGCGAGTGAGGACCTTGCGGCCGGAGGACATCAGCTCGGCGACGGTACGGCCGTCCCGGGCGCCTTCGAGGATGTGCACGGTGAGCAGCGCGATCGACTCCGGGTGGTTCAGCTTCAACCCCCGGGAGCGGCGCTTTTCGGCCACGTCTGCCGCCACATGAATCATCAGGCGCTCCTGTTCATGCGGGGTCAGTTGCATACCTTCCACCTCACAGTCTTCCCACCCGGACACATTCGCCCAGGTCACAGGCGTGGGCACACCCATCTCGATAGATGTACCACCCAGTAATTAAAGGCGGAGCAAACCGACTTCCAGCACTTGGCCATCAAGCGCCCCACGCCAGGAGGCTAGTTCGGCGGCGTTTCATCGGCGTTACGACCGGCGACATGCCGGCGCCCCTACTTCCGCCCGATGTAACGCGGGGTTATTACGCCCCGTTACGGCCCGGCGACGACTCACGGGAGCACCTGCGGGCCCGTCAGCTCCCGGGCCCGGCAGGGACTTCGCTGGCCAGATCCCTCCCCTGAAGCCCGCCCGGAACCCCGGAACAGACCACCGCCAGGCCGAAGAAAACGCCCCTATCGGCGTAAACCCGGTACACCCCCATCGCCGAACACCACTGTCCGGTATGCGCTCTTGACGGTTTCGAAAGTGATCGCAATTCTCATGTGCGCGTCAAACAGCTCCATCCCCCCACACCAGTATCGGAGCAACATCGTGACTCGTTCCACGCGCATACGCCGGGCCGCGCTGGCCACGGGCGCCATCGCCGCCGTGGCCGCCACCGCCTTCACCGCGGCCGGCGCCTACGCCGGGACCGCGCCGGCGGCCGCCCCGGACATCGACGTCAAGTCCGTCAAGGCCGACCTGGACCAGCTCCAGTCGATCGCCGACGACAACGGCGGCAACCGCGCCCACGGACAGCCGGGCTACAAGGCGTCCGTCGACTACATCAAGGGCAAGCTGGACAAGGCCGGATTCACCACCAAGGTCGAGGAGTTCGACGGCGGCGGCGCCAAGGGCTACAACCTGGTCGCCGACTGGAAGGGCGGCGACGAGAGCAAGACCGTGATGGCCGGCGCCCACCTGGACTCGGTCCCCGACGGCCCCGGCATCAACGACAACGGCTCAGGCTCGGCCGGCATCCTGGAGGTGGCGCTCGCCGTCGCCAAGGCGGACCTCAAGCCTTCCAAGCACCTCCGGTTCGCCTGGTTCGGCGACGAGGAGGACGGCATGGTCGGCTCGCAGGCCTACGTCGACAAGCTCGGCGCCGACAAGTCGAAGATCGACTCCTACCTGAACTTCGACATGATCGGCTCGCCGAACCCGGGCTACTTCGTCTACGACGACGACACCCGCCTGGAGAAGGTCTTCAAGGACTTCTTCGCCAAGAAGAACATCGCCACCGAGAAGGAGACCGAGGGCGACGGCCGTTCGGACCACGCCTCCTTCAAGGACGCGGGCATCGCCGTCGGCGGCCTCTTCTCCGGCGCCGACTACAAGAAGACCGAGGAGCAGGCGAAGAACTGGGGCGGCGACGCCGGCAAGGCCTTCGACGCCTGCTACCACCAGTCCTGCGACACCTCGAAGAACATCGACGACAAGGCGCTCGACAACAACACCGACGCCATCGCGCACGCGCTGTGGGAGCTCAGCTCCTGAGCCCCGCGCACCCGCGCACGGTCAGCGCTCGCTGACCGTCAGCTCTCGCGACCCGGCCGCCGGTCCCCGGCAGCCGGGTCGCGGTGTTCTGCGGCGATGCCGAAGCGCCGCCGTTCGCCCGGAGCGGACGGGAGCTGCCGCACGGTGGAGACCGTGCTGATCACCTGCCCCTCCTCCGGACTCTCCGCGCCCCGCCCCAGCTCCTCCAGCAGCTGCAGGTCAGCGGCGGACACCAGCGCCACCAGCGGCTTGCCGTGACGGGTGACGACCACCCGCTCCCCGCCGTAGACGACGCGGTTGATCAGATCCGCCAGCTCCGCGCGGGCTTGCGTCACCGGAATTTCGTAGGCCATGCTCCCATTCTAACTGGATGTACATCCTGTACATTTTCTACAGAGAGAGGAGCACGCATGCTGCGACCGACGGCCCGCCATGTCCTTCCGGAGTTCACCGAGCGCACGTCCCAGGGGACGCGCACCATGGACCCCTATTCCAAGCTGCTCAGCGAGCGCATCATCTTCCTGGGCACCCCGGTCGACGACGCGTCGGCCAACGATGTGATGGCGCAGTTCATCCACCTCGAACACACCGCACCCGAGCAGGACATCTCGCTCTACATCAACTCCCCCGGCGGCTCGTTCACGGCGATGACCGCCATCTACGACACGATGCGCTTCGTGTCGTGCGACGTGCAGACCATCTGCCTGGGGCAGGCCGCCTCCGCCGCCGCGGTGCTGCTGGCCGCCGGCACCCCCGGCAAACGGCTGGCCCTGCCCGGCGCCCGCATCCTGATCCACCAGCCGTCGCTCAGTGAGCCCGTCCAGGGACAGGCCACCGATCTGCAGATCGAGGCGGAGGAGCTGCTGCGCACCCGCGACATGCTGGAGCGCATGCTGGCGGAGCACACCGGGCAGCCCCGGGAACGGATCGCCGCCGACATCGAGCGCGACAAGATCTTCGACGCCCGGGCCGCCCAGGAGTACGGGCTGATCGACGGGCTCACCCAGGGGCGCAAGCAGTCCGTTCCCCAACTCGGGGCACGGTGAGCCCGGATGCTGCCGCCGGAACTGCCACCGCTGCCTGCCCTGACGCGCGCCGAGGGTGAACTGATCGACCACTATCTGGAGGTGCTCGACCTGCTGGGCAGGATCAACCCGGCCCGCGGCGGCGGCACGTACACCGGACTTCGGGCCGCCCAGGCGCTGGTCACCAAGGCCGCCGGCCTGCGCGACGCGTTGACGCTGATGCACCAGCGGGGTGAAAAGGAGCTGCACGGCGAGACCTTGGCCCGCGCGCTGCGCGTACTGGACGGCGAACGCCGGGCCGGACTGGTGACGGTGCCGCCACCCGCCGACCACTGACCCGACACGCGTACCGGGCTGCGCATACGGCGTAGCGTCCGGGCCCGATGTGAGGAGGCGACGAATTGCGCGGGGCGAACACAATTCCTGGGACCTTTGATGTTTCGCCGCTGGTCCAGGGAGTGCGACACCCCGCGCCACGGCACTTGAGGGAACAAATCTAACCATTCAGGCGAAATGTGACCCATCTCACATACGGCATTTTCAGCTCGGAATTCGGGTGCCGGGTGCGTGACGATCCCTTCGACGGCAAGACCCCGCCACAGCGACGGGGCGGTCCGGACGGGCGCCTAATCCCGCCGCCGTCCCGGATGTCAGGTCGACGTGGTGGACCGGCGGGAGCGGAGGACCCGAGCACGACGGGGTCCGGGCCTTACGGCCGGGCTCCTTGGGGTGAAGCCGTACGCATGGCCGGGCATCTTCGCCTGCCCGAACCCGACAGGTCTTCCTTCGCAGGCGGCTGACGAAGGGTTTGCGCATGACTGTGCGCATGCAGACGCCGAATCTGCTGGCACGTGCCGGCACCGTCACCGCTCTGACGCTGGCCACCCTGGGCGGGACAACCCTCGCCCCAGGAGCGGCCGGGAACGCCGAAGCCACGTCCGTGTCCGCCCACGCGCTGCGGGTCGCGGCCTCCAAGAGCGGGGCTCCCTACCGGTACGGCGCCCAAGGGCCGCACGCCTTCGACTGTTCGGGGCTGACGCTGTACTCGTTCCGGCGGGCCGGCCGGGCCCTGCCCCGCACCGCCGCCGCCCAGTACGGCCGCACCCTGCACATCCCGGCCTCCCTGCGCCGCCGCGGCGACCTGGTCTTCTTCCGTTCCGCGGGCGGCATTTACCACGTCGGCATCTACGCGGGCCGGGGCCGGATGTGGCACGCGCCCAAGGCCGGGAGCGTGGTGCGGCTGGAGCGGATCTGGAGCCGCACGGTCTCGTACGGGCGCGTGGGCTGATCCGCAGGCCGTCTTACATGTGATCAATTGACAGTGGGCTCGGCTGACTTGGCGGGGTGACGTCGCCACTGAGCACACTTCTGACGGCCGCGGCGCGTGGACGCTTCCCGCCCGCGGACGGATCGGTGACGGTGCTGCCCCCGCCGTCACCGCGGGACGCCGGAGTAGTGTCCTTCACCTGCCATGCCGTGGTGTTCGCGGACGTGGCGCCCGCGTGGGTGCGGGACCGGGCGGCCCCCGGCGCCCTCGACATGCTGACCGTCGCCGAACCCCTCCCCGGTCCTGCGCCGTTGCAGCTGGTGGAGAGGGTGGACCGCGGCCACCCGCGGATCACCAGGGCACTGCGGCACCGCGACGGCGTACGGGCATGGACCACCGCCGACGCTGATGGTCCCGTACGGCAGCCGCGATTGACCCGTGGCCGCGCGGACCGGTGCCCGTCGGTCAGGCCAGGACGAGCTCGACGAGCAGGATGCCGCCCAGCCCCGTGAGCAGCGCTCCGGTGACGGCCTCCAGCGCCCGGGTGACCCGGGGGCGGCGCAGCCAGCTCCCCAGCCGGTCGACCAGCAGCGCGACGGCGGGGAACCACACCAGCGCCATGACGACGACCATCGTCGCGAGCAGCAGCGTCCGGGGCAGCGCGGGCTCACCGGCCGGGACGAACTGCGGGAGCAGGCTGAGGAAGAGGACCGGCGCCTTGGGGTTGAGGGCGTTGGTCAGGAAGCCCTGGCGCAGGCTCCGCGCGGTGCCCAGGACAGCGGGCGGCTCGTCGGCCGGCGGGGCGGCCGGGCCGGTCGCGGCGTCCCCGGGCGCCCGCCCGCTCCGGACGACCGCGATCAGCGCGCCGACGCCGAGGTACAACAGATAGAGCCCGCCCAGGAGTTGGACCGCCCCGAAGAGCGCGGGCACGGCGACCAGCACCGCCGCGAGCCCGCCCACCGCCAGTGCGGTGTGCACCAGCAGCCCGCCCGCGACTCCGACGGCGGTCGCCACCCCCGCCCGGCGCGAGTCCAGCGCATTGCGCACCACGACGGCGAAGTCCGCTCCCGGCATGGCGACCATGCCGGCGGCGACTCCGGTGAAGGCGATCAGTTGTCCGTCCATGAGAGCAGCTTCGCTGGTCAGGGCCTTTAATGGGGAGTGGCAATCTTCTTCGGCCGCCTAAAGAGGTTCTTATGTACGACCCCACGCGGCTGGCCGCCCTGGTGGCGGTGGCCGAGGCCGGTTCGATCTCCCGGGCCGCCGGCCGGCTGGGCTACACCGCTCCCGCGCTCTCCCAGCAGCTCGCCAAACTGGAGCGGGAGGCCGGGACCGCACTGCTGGTGCGCCACCACCGCGGGGCACGGCTGACGGCGGCCGGTGAGCTGCTCCTCGTCCGGGCCCGGCGGGTGCTCGACGAGCTGGACCAGGCGCGGCACGAGCTGTCCCGGCTCACGGGACTGTCCGGCGGCCGGCTGCGGGTGGGCACGTTCATGACCGCCGGGACACATCTGCTGCCGCCCGCGCTCGGCGCGTTCCGGCGGGCGCACCCCGACGTGGAGCTGAGTGTCACGGAGTACGTCCCTCCGCAGGCCAGCGCGGCGGTGGCGCTGGGCGAGGTCGATCTGGCGCTGACGCACGAGTATGTGCCGGGCGAGGCGATGCCCACGCCGGAGGGCGTGCGTCTCGAACCGCTGCTGACCGAGGAACTGGTGCTGGTCACCGCGCCGGGCCATGCCCTGTCGGCGGGCGCCGGACGCCTGCCGCTCGCCGAGCTGGCCGGTCAGCCGGTGGTCAGCATGGCACCGGCCAACCCCAACCGGCGTGCGGTGGAGGCGGCGCTGGCGGCCGCCGGGGCGAGTGTGGCGGTGCGCTGTGAGTCGCCGAGCTACGCGGTGGTGTGTGCGCTGGTGAGCGCGGGCCTCGGGGTGGCGGTGGTGCCGGAGATGGTGGCGGAGGGCTCGGTGTCCCCGCTGGGTGTCCGGGGACTGGACCCGCCGGAGCTGCGCCGCCGGATCTCGGTGGCCTACCGCCCCGGTGGCGGCACCCCGGCCGCGGACACCCTGCGGGCGCTGCTGCGCGGAGCCTTCGCCCGCCACTCCCCCGCGCCGTAGCCGACGGCGGGACGCCGGCGCGGCAGTCGCCCTCGGCGGACGGCGGCCTCAGCGGACCGCGGCCTGCCACGGCAGGGTGATCCAGACTGTCTTTCCGCCGGACGCGGTGGGTACGACGGAGAAGCGGCCGCCGGCTTCCGCGGCGAGCGAGCGGATGATGACCAGGCCCCGGCCGTTGTCCTGCTGGACGGCGGCGGGCAGCCGGCGCGGACGGCGGGGATGGCTGTCGGTGATGCCGACCCGCAGCTGCTCGTCGCGCTCCAGCCGCAGTTCGACGGTGAAGTCGGGCGACCGTCCTGAGGTGTGCACGATGGCGTTGGTCGCGAGTTCGGAGATGATCAGACGGACGGAGTCGGCGAGGCCTGACTCGGCGGGCAGGCCCCACTCGGTGAGTACGGCGAGGGCGTGGCTGCGGGCGGTGCGGACCGAGGCGGGGGCGCTCGGCAGAGTCAGTGAGGATTCATGGTGGTCTGCCATCGAGGCGCCGTCCTTTTCCTCCGAGGCCCGGCTCCGGTCCGTTGACCGGGCAGCCGGGACGCCGCTCCGGACACCGGTGCGGCCTCGGCCATCTGCTGGGCGCCAGACTGCCACCCCTGCCGCGGAGGGGATAGCCGATCCACCCACATATACGGAGTTCTATCGCTCGTTGCGGTGAACTCTGCGGCGCGCGAGCCCGTTTGGGCGGCCCGTCGCGCCGGATTCCGCCGCCCGCGGGTACCGCCGCGAGGGCGGCCGTCGGCCCGGCGGGAGCGTCGTACGCGTCGGCCGGAGCGCCGGATGCGTCAGGTCGCCGGTGCCGTGGCCACGATCGTGCCGACCGCCGTGTCGAGCTGGGCGTCCGTCAGGTCCGCGCGGGCGGTCAGCCGCAGCCGGGAGATCCCGTCGGGCACGGACGGCGGCCGGAAGCAGCCGACCGCGAGTCCGGCAGCGCGGCAGTCGGCGGCCCAGCGGACCGCCGACTCCGGTGAGGGGGCGCGGACCGAGACCACCGCGGCGTCCGGCCGGACCGCGGCGAGGCCGGCCGCGGTGAGCCGGTCGTGCAGCTCCCGGGCGACCTGTCCGGCCCGGGCGGCACGCTGCGGTTCGCGGCGCAGCAGCCGCAGCGCGGTCAGGGCACCGCCCACCGCCGCCGGGGCGAGGCCGGTGTCGAAGATGAACGACCGGGCGGTGTTGACCAGATGCTCGATGACCCGGGCCGGGCCGAGCACCGCACCGCCCTGGGAACCGAGCGACTTGGAGAGCGTCACCGTGGTCACCACATCGCCGTCACCGGCGAGGCCGGCGGCCCACAGCGCACCGCGACCCCCGTCGCCGAGGACACCCAGGCCGTGCGCGTCATCGACCAGCAGCCCGGCGCCCGCCGCCCGGCAGGCCGCGGCGAGGGCGGGCAGCGGCGCGGCGTCGCCGTCGACCGAGAACACCGAGTCGGTGACGGCGAGCGCCCGGCCGTCGTGGCCGGTCAGCGCGGCGCGTACGGCCTCGGGGTCGGCGTGCCGGGCCACTTCGGTACGGGCCCGGGAGAGCCGGCAGCCGTCGATCAGGGAGGCGTGGTTGCCCGCGTCGGAGACGATCAGGGCGCCGGGGGCGGTGAGCGCGGTGACGGCGGCGAGGTTCGCGGCGTAGCCGGACGAGAGCACCAGGGCGGCCTCGAAGCCGCAGAACGCGGCGAGTTCCTCCTCCAGCCGGGCGTGCAGCTCGGTGCTGCCGGTGACCAGGCGGGAGCCGGTCGCGCCGGCGCCCCAGCGGTGCGCGGCGGCGGCCGCGCCACGGGTGACCTCGGGGTGCCGGGCGAGTCCGAGATAGTCGTTGCTGGCCAGATCGAGCAGCGGGGAGTCGGCGGGGCGGGGGCGCAGGGTGCGGGCGAGACCGGCACGATGGCGTGCGGCGCGGGCGGTGTCGATCCAGTCGAAGGCCGCGCCGGACGCCGGCCGGGAGGCCGTTGCGGCGGTCTCGGCGGGGGGCGCCGGCGGGGTGTCGTGGAGCAGCGACGGGGCGGAGTCCTGCGGCATCGGCGTCCTTCGTCCTTCGGCCTCGATTGTGGGCTGTCGATAGACGTTAGCGGTCGTTCCGCACGGCCACAGTGTGGTGATACACACACCTCGATCCAGCGGCATTGTGGGAATCCTCCTTGGCCGGGGGCGGTGGCGTACGCCAGGATCAACGCCATGGACCTGCTGAACACACTGGTGGACAAGGGACTGCGGCGCCAGTTGCCGACCCGCGAAGAGGCGCTGGCCGTGCTGGCGACCTCCGATGACGAACTGCTCGATGTCGTGGCCGCGGCCGGGAAGGTACGCCGCCAGTGGTTCGGGCGGCGGGTCAAACTCAACTATCTCGTCAACCTCAAGTCGGGCCTGTGCCCCGAGGACTGCTCGTACTGCTCCCAGCGGCTGGGGTCGAAGGCCGAGATCCTCAAGTACACCTGGCTCAAGCCGGACGACGCCTCCAAGGCGGCGGCCGCCGGGGTGGCCGGCGGCGCCAAGCGGGTCTGCCTGGTGGCCAGTGGCCGGGGCCCCACGGACAAGGACGTGGACCGCGTCTCGGAGACCATCGCCGCCATCAAGGAGCAGAACGAGGGCGTGGAGGTCTGCGCCTGCCTCGGTCTGCTCTCCGACGGCCAGGCCGGGCGGCTGCGCGAGGCGGGCGCCGATGCGTACAACCACAACCTCAACACCTCGGAAGCCACTTACGGCGACATCTGCACCACGCACGACTTCTCGGACCGGGTGTCCACCGTCCAGCAGGCCCAGGCGGCCGGGATGTCCGCCTGTTCCGGGCTGATCGCCGGGATGGGCGAGAGCGACGGCGACCTCGTCGACGTGGTCTTCGCACTGCGTGAGCTGGACCCGGACTCCGTGCCGGTCAACTTCCTGATCCCGTTCGAGGGCACCCCGCTCGCCAAGGAGTGGAACCTCACCCCGCAGCGCGCGCTGCGCATCCTGGCGATGGTGCGGTTCGTCTGCCCGGACATCGAGGTACGGCTGGCCGGCGGCCGCGAGGTCCATCTGCGCAGCCTGCAGCCGCTCGCCCTGCATCTGGTCAACTCCATCTTCCTCGGCGACTACCTGACCAGTGAGGGCCAGGCCGGCAAGGACGACCTCGCGATGATCACGGATGCCGGCTTCGAGGTCGAGGGCACGGACACCACGACCCTGCCCGAGCACCGCAGGCAGGGCTGCGGCGACGGCCCCTGCGGGTCCGAGGACGCCGGGGAGCCCGCCGCCACCGTTCCGGCACCGTCCGACGACACCCGCCGCGACCTGGTCTCGGTGCGCCGCCGCGGTGCCGGCACCGACCTGCCGCCCAATGCCTGAGCCGCTCACCCCGGGCGAACTGCTCGCGCTCGACCGGCAGCATGTGTGGCATCCGTACGGGCCGATGCCCGGCAAGGCCGCACCGCTGCTGGTGGAGTCGGCCTCCGGGGTCCGGCTGCGGCTGGCCGAACCGGTCGAGGGCCGGGACGAGTTGGTGGACGGCATGTCGTCCTGGTGGTCGGCGGTGCACGGCTACAACCACCCGGTGCTCAATGAGGCCGCGCGGGGCCAGCTGGAGCGGATGAGCCATGTGATGTTCGGCGGGCTCACCCACGAGCCCGCCGTCCGGCTGGCGAAGCGGCTGGTCGACATCACCCCGGAGCCGCTGGAGCACGTCTTCCTCGCCGACTCCGGTTCGGTGTCGGTCGAGGTCGCCGTGAAGATGTGCCTGCAGTACTGGCGCTCGCTCGGGAAGCCGCGCAAACAGCGGCTGCTGACCTGGCGGGGTGGCTACCACGGCGACACCTGGCAGCCGATGTCGGTGTGCGATCCCGACGGCGGGATGCACGAGCTGTGGCAGGGGGTGCTGCCGCGGCAGCTCTTCGCCGACACCCCGCCGGCCGGCTTCGACGCGGAGCCGGACGAGGCGTACGCGGCACAGCTGCACGAGCTGATCGCGCGGCACGCCGACGAGCTGGCGGCGGTGATCGTGGAGCCCGTGGTGCAGGGCGCGGGCGGGATGGCGTTCCACTCCCCCGGCTATCTGCGGGTGCTGCGGGAGGCCTGCGACGCCCATGACGTGCTGCTCGTCTTCGACGAGATCGCCACCGGCTTCGGCCGGACGGGCGCCCTCTTCGCGGCCGGACACGCGGGAGTCGCACCCGATGTGATGTGCCTCGGCAAGGCGCTGACCGGGGGCTATCTCACGCTGGCGGCGACCTTGTGCACGGCGGCCGTGGCGGACGGGATCTCCCGCGGCGCGCTGCCGGTGCTGGCACACGGCCCCACCTTCATGGGCAACCCGCTGGCCGCCGCCGTCGCCGACGCCTCGATCGAACTGCTGCTGTCCCAGGACTGGGCACAGGAGGTCAAGCGGATCGAGGCCGGGCTGCGGGAGGGGCTGGCGCCGGCCCGGGACGTCACCGGGGTACGCGAGGTACGGGTCCTCGGCGCGATCGGTGTCGTCCAGCTCGACCACGAGGTGGACATGGCTGCCGCGACCCGGGCCGCGGTCCGGGAGGGCGTGTGGCTGCGTCCGTTCCGGGACCTGATCTACACCATGCCGCCGTACATCACCGGCGACGAGGATGTGGCACGGATCTGCGCCGCGGTGTGCGCGGCGGCGCGCGAGGGCTGAGCACAGGGGTGGCGGCGGCCGGTTGACCGCGCCCCGCCGCCCCCTCGCCGGTATCGGTGCCGACCGGCACCGCGCACACAGCACGCATCACAGTCATCGCGCGGGTTCGGCCGCGCAGAGTCGGAGGCACACCATGTCGGTGCTGTTCGTGACGGGCACGGGCACGGAGATCGGCAAGACCGTGACCACGGCCGCGATCGCCGCGGCGGCGCTCGCCCGGGGCCGTTCGGTGGCCGTGCTCAAACCGGCCCAGACCGGTGTCACGGCCCACGAGGCGGGTGACGTGGCGGAGGTCGAGCGGCTGGCCGGACCGGTCACCGGCGTCGAACTCGCCCGCTACCCGGAACCGTTGGCGCCCGCGACGGCCGCACAGCGGGCCGGTCTGCCGCCGGTGGGTCCCCGGGAGATCGCCGAGGCCGCCGCCGAACTGGCCGCCTCCCACGACCTGGTGCTGGTCGAGGGGGCGGGCGGGCTGCTGGTCCGCTTCGACGCGGCGGGGCACACCCTCGCGGACGCCGCGCGGCTGGCGGAGGCCCCCGTCCTGGTGGTCGCCCAGGCGGGCCTGGGCACCCTCAACGCCACCGCGCTGACCGCGCTGGCACTGCGCTCGTACGGGCTCGCGTCCCCGGGCGTCGTCATCGGCAGCTGGCCGGCCGCGCCCGACCTGGCCTCCCGCTGCAATCTCGCGGACCTGCCGGAGGCCGCGGGCGCCCCGCTGCTCGGCCTGGTCCCGGAGGGCTCGGGCGGGCTCGCGCCGGACGCCTTCCGCACCGCGGCCCCGGAGTGGCTGGCGCCGGCGCTCGGCGGATCGGACGCGTTCCGCGTCCCCGCGTGACGGGGGCACGGCACCGCGCGGACGGCAGCGCCGGGCGGACGCCCTGGTACGGCGCGGCGTTCCGCGCTCGCCTCGTACGGATGTCCGGACGGCGCGCTGGGTGACGCCCCAGGACTCCTTGCCCGTCCGGTGGGGAGACTGACTCCAGGAGCGGGCGGCGTCGGCGAAGGGGTCCGTCATGTGGCAGCGCAGAAGAGTTCCGCAGGGCACGGTGCACCACCCGGTGTTCGCCCGTTTCTATGCGAACTGCTGTGGTCCGGCCGCCGACGCGCGGGCGGGGGTGGCCGCGCTCCGGCGGGAGCTGCTGGCCGGTGCCACGGGCCGGGTCATCGAGGTCGGCGCGGGCACCGGGCTGAACTTCGCGCACTACCCGGGGACCGTCTCGGAGGTGGTGGCCATCGAGCCGGAGCCCACCCTGCGCGAGGTGGCCAGGTCGGCGGCGGCGCATGCGGAGGTGCCGGTGGATCTGGTGCCGGGTGTGGCGGAGGCGCTGCCGGTCAAGAGCGAGGCCTTCGACATCGCGGTGGCGTCGCTGGTGCTGTGTTCGGTGCGCGAGGTGCAGCGGTCCCTGCTGGAGCTGCGGCGGGTGCTGCGACCGGGCGGTGAGCTGCGGTTCTTCGAGCACGGGCGGGCCACGGGGCGGGGACTGGCAGCGGTGCAGTGGTCGCTGGACCGGACCGTCTGGCCCCTGCTGATGGGCGGCTGTCACACCGGCCGGGACCAGCTCGGTGAGATCCGTACGGCGGGATTCGAGGTGCTGCGGGTGCGCCGGCTGACGGTGCCGGAGCGCGGGCCGACGCTGCCGACCTCACCGGCAGTGCTGGGCTCGGCGCGGCGCCCGGCCGACTGAGCAGCCCGCGCGGCGGCGGCCCTCAGACCGTCCAGGCACGCAGTTCGTCCGCGATGGCGCGGACGTCGGCCCTGCCGTCCTTGACGAGGCGGGCCAGGTCGCGGACCCGCTCCGGGGAGGTGGCGACCTTCAGGCCGCTGGCGACGAGGTACCCGTAGGCGACGGCGGTGGCGAACATCGCGTTCGCGCCCTCCAGCGCCGGTACCTGGAGCAGGAGTTGGAGCAGCGCGGCGGCGCGCTCCTGGGGGTCGGTGTAGACGGGGACGCCGAATATCTCGGCTTCATGGCGGCTGACGGCGGCCACCAGGGCGCCCCAGTCGGTGACCTGGGGGTCTCCGGGGGTGTGGTGTTCGGCGATCAGGAGGAGCCAGGCGAGGTCGATGCGCAGCGTCACGTGGTGCCCGGCTGTCCTTCGTGGTCGGTGGGGTGCGCGGCGGCGGGGGCGCTGCCGGGGTGCAGACCGAACTCCTCGGCGAAGACCCGCTCGTACTGCTTCATGAAGTCGGCGGCGGCCTCGACGAAGGTCTGGCCGACCTCGCCGGCGTCCTTGAGGACGAGTTCCTCGATATAGCGGTTCATGCTCACTCCCCGCTGCAGAGCGCGCTCTCGCGCCGCTTCGGCAGTGGCTTCGTCCACCCTGACGTTCAGCTGCGTCTTCGCCACTCCTTAAAGCTAGCGCGCATCCGCTAGCAGCGGCAAGCGGCGGCGCGGGCCGGCGGCACCGGTCCGGAGGGGCGCCGGTCCGGAAGGGCGCCGGTCCGGAAGGGCGCCGCCCGCCCGGTCGCCCCGCTGCGCGGCGTCCGGGCGGGCGGGGCCGCGGCCCGGCTTACTTGTAGCCGAAGTCCTGCGTCCAGTAGGCCCGGTGCTTGCCGCCCAGGGCGACACCTATGCCGGTGCCCTTGGACTTGCAGCCGAGGATGTTGGCCCGGTGACCGGGGCTGTGCATCCAGGCGTCGAAGGCGCCCTGGGGGGTGGTCGGCCAGGCGTCGATGTTCTCCGCCGAGGCGTCGTCGTACCCCTGCGCCTCCATGCGCTCCTTGGGGTCCATGCCATTGGTGGAGGTGTGCGAGTAGTGGCTGTGGGCGGCCATGTCCTGGCTGTGCAGCCGGGCGGCCTTGTCCAGGCGGGGGTCGCGGTGCAGGGGGGCACAGCCGTGCTCGGCCCGCGCCTTGTTGACCAGGCGGTGGATCTCCGCCTCGTAGCGGTCGACCTTGCTGTTCCCCGATGCGGTCGCCTTCGGCGCGGGCGTCGAGGGCGACTTGCTCGGCGTGCCGTCGGGGGTGGCACTGTGCGAGGCCTGGGGGAAGGCCTCGTTCGCCGTGGCGTTGTCCTGGGAGTTGAACACCGCCAGCGATCCACCGAGGACGCCGACCGAGGCCAGGATGCCGAGCGGAATCATCCGGGCCCTGCGCCGGTGGGTACCGCGCGCCTCACTCTTCCGCGAAGGGAGTTTCACGTTCAACTAAATCGTCTCCATGGGGGAATGCCGGAACGGAAAGTGGTGGGCGCGGGAAAAGCGCCCACCACTCCCCACAGGACGGTCCGGTCACCCGAACTGCCTTTCCGAGAACAGGGGTCACCGTAACAAAACAATCCAGCCACGAAACTCGGCCGAAGTTGCCTCACCGCACTTCACATACGGCCAGAATGAGGCAACATGCCCGCTTTCAGCCACCTTTGAAAGTCCGGCAATGCCACCCCCGAAACCTCAAGCATCCCGGCACGTCACTTAACTACCCCTTGAATTGGTGGAGTTGAGGAGTAGCCACGCATCAGATTCCCCGGACCACCCGAAGTTGGCCGGCTCTCGCCTCCGGAAAGCCGTCGGCGCAAAGGAACTTGCGCCGGAGATCCGGCGGCGATTCGCCAAATCCCGACAACATCCGTAGGATGCCGCACCGCCCATTCAGGACGGCCCAGAGAAAGGGAATTTCGGGTCAGGAACAGAATTTCTGTGCCTGGCGGAGGAAGGGCCGGAAACGGGAAATCGGGGTGCGGACAGCCCTTAACGGGTGTCCGCGAAGCCGCGTACGTCCTCGGGGTACAGGGGCCGGAGCGGATCGAGGATGCGGGCGGCCTGCTCGCGCATGCCGAGCACCGCCCCGCCCTCGCACCGCCGCCGGGAGCGCGCCCACAGGAAGTACAGCGGCGCGGTCACGGTCAGCCCGACGAGCCAGGAGAGCGCTGCGCCGCCGACGTACTCCGCCAGCGGGCCGGCGTACGGACCGGCGGCGAGGAACGGGATCTGCACGGCGATGCCCAGGGCGTACGAGCCGGGCGCGACCGGGTCGACGCGGCCGTAGGGGGCGGCGTCCGGGTCGCACAGCTCATCGGGGTCCGGACGGCCCTGCCGCAGCAGCGCGATGTCGACGACGGTGATCGCGGCCCAGGGCACCATCACCGCCAGCAGCACCACCGACAGCTCACCGAAGCGGGTCCCGAAGTCACCGGACAGGCCGAGGGCGAGCGCCGGGCCGCCCGTCAGGACGAGCGCGCAGACCGCGCCGCGGACGCTCGGGCGGGGCAGCCGCCGGGGCCGGGAGACCCGCCCGAGGGTGAGCGTCATGTGCACCGCGCGGGAGAGATGGAGCGCGGTGTGGCTAAGGACGCTGACGAGGAAGAGCACCAGCAGCACCGGCCCGAACTCCCCGGCCGTGGCCTGGAATCCGGCGGCGGTCCCCGGACCCGGGCAGGCCGGGGCGACGGCCGCACCGGCCAGGAACGGCGGCAGGGAGCCCAGGCAGCAGCCCCCGTACGCCGCCCAGAAGCCGGCGGGAGTCGCGGCGGTGCGGGCAAGCGGGCGCGCGGGGCGCGGGCGGTACAGGGCGAAGGCCGGCTGCCACAGGGCGCTGAGCGAGACGATCGCGAGCCAGCCGGCGAAGGTGAAGCCGCCCCTGGTGAGAAAGTCCGCCGGCAGGCCGCGGGCCACGCCGATCCCGAGGACGGCCAGGACGCCGAGGGCCAGCCCCACCGCCGCCACCCTGTGGAGGGCGCGGCGACGGCCGGTCAGGCAGAGCACCGCGGCGCCCACGGTGCCGAGCAGGATGCCCGCGCCGTCCGGCAGGCCCGGCGCGAGGAGGTGCAGGGACTTCCCGGCGAGCGCGAGGTGGGCAGCGAAGCACCCGACGTAGACGACGGCCGCGAGGGCCGTGCCCGCGAGGGCGCCCGGCGCCCCGAACCCGGTCCGGCTCGCGCGCCGCTGTGCCCCGCCGGGCGGCGAGCCGTGCACCCGCTGCGCCGCGGTGAACATCCCGCCGAGCAACTGCCCGACGAGCACCGCCAGGACACCCGACCACAGCGGCTGATGACACACCTGCACTGCCATCGCGCCGGTGACCAGTGCCAGCGGGGCGGCATGGGTGCCGAGCCCCAGGGTGAACAGCGCACGGGCACCCCCGTGCCGTGCGCGCTGTGGCACCTCGTCGACGGTGCGGGGTCCGGCCGCGGCGGGCCGCGCGGCTCCGTGCCGTTGGGTCACGGTGGCCTCCTCGGGGCGAGCCCGCGCGGGGTCGCGGGCTGGTGGGTGACGGGACGGCCAGCCGGCGGTGGGCAGCGGGAAGCTGCCGGATGACCGGTGGGGCGGGCGGCCGCCGAGGGGGGCTCAACGGAGTCTCGGGCACCCGGGCCACCAGGTCAATGACCAAGATCAGTCCTCCCCCGGATCTCCATCTCGGTGCAGGGCGCGGGGGCGTACGCCGCGCTCCGCCGCGGTCCCGCGGAGCGGAATTCCTTCGACACCCCGCGCCGCCCGGTGATGGGATGTACGGCCATGAGTGATCTTCAGGTGCGGGCCGGGACGCCGGCCGATCTCGATGCCGTACTGGCCTTCTGGAAGGTGGCCGCCGAGGGCACCAGCATCAGCGACGACAGCGATGGTGTGGCCCGGCTGGTGGCCCGCGATCCCGAGTCGCTGCTGCTGGCCGAGCGGGACGGGGTGCTGGTGGGCACGGTGATCGCCGGCTTCGACGGCTGGCGCTGCCATCTCTACCGGCTGGCCGTCCACCCCGGGCACCGCAGACAGGGCATCGGCGGGGCGCTGCTGGCGGCGGCCGAGGAGCGGTTCCGCGCGCTGGGCGGCCGGCGCGGTGACGCGATGGTGCTGGACCGCAACGACCTCGCGCAGCGGGCGTGGCGCGCGGCGGGTTACGCCCCCGAGCCGCAGTGGAGCCGCTGGGTCAAACACCTCGACGACTGAGCGCGCCGCCCGGCAGGAACCGAGCCCGCCCCGGGGCCGGGGCGGGCTCGGTTCCTGCCGGGAGCTCTTCACCTACCGACGCTCTTCACATACCGGCACCCGTCACACATCAAGGACTTTGCTGATCCTTTACCATGGGTGTTCCCCTACTTCAGTGAAAGGTGTGTGAGCGTCCAGCCATGGGCGAGCCTCCCAGTTGTTGGTCATCCTCCCGACAGAGCGCGAACCTCCCGATCCTGTTCGATCATGGGACGGAGGTGACCCGATGACCGACCTGCTCCTGCTCGGCGTGGCACTCCTCCTGACCCTGGCCTGCGGGGTCTTCGTCGCGGCCGAGTTCTCACTGACGACCGTCGAGCGCAGCGAACTGGAACGCGCCGCCGAGCGCGGCGAACGGGGCGCGGACAGCGCCCTCAAGGCGGTCCGCGGACTCACCTTCCAGCTCTCCGGGGCGCAGCTCGGCATCACCGTCACCGGCCTGGTCATCGGCATGCTGTCCAAACCGGCCATCGCCACCCTGCTCGCCGGACCGCTGGACGCGCTGGGCCTGTCGCGCTCGGTGGCGGACTCGGTGGCCCTGGTCCTCGGCACGGCGCTCTCCACGGTCGTCCTGATGGTCGTCGGTGAGCTGGTCCCGAAGAACTGGGCCATCTCCAACCCGCTGGGCATCGCGAAGAAGGTGGCCACCGCCCAGCGCGTGTTCAGCGCCGCGTTCCGGCCGCTGATCCGGCACCTCAACAACACCGCCAACCGCACGGTCCGCCGGATGGGCCTGGAGCCGGCCGAGGAACTGGCCTCGGCCCGCGGCCCGCAGGAGCTGGTGGCGCTGGCCCGGCACTCCGCCAAGGAGGGCGCGCTGGAGCCGGACACCGCCGAGCTCTTCGTCCGCACCCTCAACCTCGCCGACCTGACCGCGGAGAACGTGATGACACCGCGGGTGCAGGTGATCGCGCTGGAGGTGCAGTCCACCGCGGAGGACGTGGCCAACGCGACCCGGGCGACCGGGCTGTCCCGCTTCCCCGTCTACCGCGGCAGCCCGGACAGCGTCGTCGGGGTCGCGCACATCAAGGACGTCCTGGCCGTCCCGGCCGAGCGCCGCCCCCGCCACCCGGTCTCCGAGCTGGTGCGCGAGCCGCTGCTGGTGCCCACCACGCTGACCGTGGACCGGCTGCTCGACCGGCTCTCCGGCCGCCGCACGATGGCCGTGGTCATCGACGAGTACGGCGGCACGGCCGGCGTGGTGACGCTGGAGGACATCGTCGAGGAGGTCGTCGGCGAGGTCCGCGACGAACACGACCCGCTGGAGACCCCCGACCTGGCGCCGGCCGGTACCGACGCGGCGGGCCGCAGGGCCTACCAGGCCGACGGCGCCGCACGCACCGACCAGCTGGAACGGATCGGGCTGCGGCTCCCGGAGGGCCCGTACGAGACCCTGGCCGGCCTGATCGCCACCGAGCTGGGCCGGATACCGGAAGCCGGCGACACCCTGGAAGTGGCCGGCTGGTCGATGGATGTGCTGGACGCCGCCGGGCACCGCGCGGCGCGGGTGCTGCTGCACGCCCCGCTGCCGGGCAGCACCGACGAGCAGGAGAAGGAGGCCCGGCGATGACCGCGGTGCAGCTTTTCGTGGGTCTGCTGACGCTGGTCGTCAACGCCTTCTTCGTGGGCGCCGAGTTCGCGCTGATCTCGGTGCGCCGCAGCCAGATCGAGCCGTACGCCGAGCGCGGTGACCGCCGGGCGGCCAGCGTGCTGTGGGGTCTCCAGCATGTCTCGGCCCTGCTGGCGGCGGCCCAGCTGGGCATCACCCTGTGCACCCTGGTGCTGGGCGCGGTCGCCGAGCCGGCCATCGCCCACCTCCTGGAACCGCTGTTCCACGCGGTGGGCGTCCCGACCGCGCTGACCCACCCGATCTCGTTCGTGATCGCGCTGTCCCTGGCGACCTATCTGCACATGCTCCTCGGCGAGATGGTGCCGAAGAACGTCGCGCTGGCCGAGCCGGTACGCAGCGCCCTGATGCTCGGGCCGCCGCTGGTCGCGCTGACCCGGGCGCTGCGCCCGGCGATCTTCGCGATCAACGCGCTGGCCAACGGGCTGCTCAAGCTGATGCGGGTGGAGACCCGGGACGAGGTGGCCGCGACGTTCTCGGACGACCAGCTCGCGAAGATGGTCGAGGACTCCCGGCAGGCCGGTCTGCTCGACGAGCGGGCGAAGGAGCGGCTGCGCGACGCGCTGGAGCTGGGCCGCCGCCCGGTCAGGGACGTGGTACTGCCGGCCGACAAGGTCGTCTCGGCACGGATGGGGGTCACTGCCGAGGAGCTGGAGCGGCTGGCCGCAGAGTCCGGTTTCTCCCGCTTCCCCGTGGTCGACGACACCCGGCGCATCCTCGGCTATCTGCACGTCAAGGACGCGCTGGACGCCAGCCCGCGCAGTCAGCCCTTCCCGGTCTCCGCGCTGCGCCCGATCGCCCGGGTGAAGGCCTCGACACTGCTCGACGACGTGCTGACGGCGATGCGCGGGTCGAGCACGCATCTGGCCGCGGTGATCGGCGACGACGGGCGGCTGTCCGGGCTGGTCACGATG
Organism: Streptomyces sp. NPDC048612; assembly: GCF_043199295.1. NCBI lineage: Bacteria > Bacillati > Actinomycetota > Actinomycetes > Kitasatosporales > Streptomycetaceae > Streptomyces > Streptomyces sp. NPDC048612. Next base: position 743,497 of record NZ_JBICVV010000001.1, on the reverse strand, counting down.
GAGGACGTGCTCCGGGAGCTGGTGCTGCAACGCCCCGCGGCCTGACGGGGGCGGCGTTCACGATGTCTGACCGATCGGTTAGATTGCTGACCGATCGGTCAGACGCATGCGTCCGCGCCGGTCGCCATCGCATGCGTACGCGAGGAGGGGGCAAGGACATGGAACGCACCACGTGCTGCATCGTGGGCGGCGGACCCGCCGGGATGATGCTGGGCCTGCTGCTGGCCCGGGCCGGTCTCGAAGTGACCGTCCTGGAGAAGCACGGCGACTTCCTGCGGGACTTCCGCGGCGACACCGTCCATCCGTCGACCCTGCGCCTGTTGGACGAACTCGGTCTCGGCGAGGCCTTCGCACGGCTGCCGTTCGCCAGACTGGAGGAGATGCGCGCCAGGATCGGCGGCACCACGGTCGTGATGACCGACATGCGGCACATCCCCGGCCGGCACAAGTACTTCGCCATGGTCCCGCAGTGGGACTTCCTGGATCTGCTCGCGGGCGCGGCCGCGGAGGAACCGCACTTCACCCTGCGGATGCGGACCGAGGTCCGCGGACTGCTCACCGACGACGGCCGCGTCACGGGGGTGCGGTACGTCGACGCGCACGGCACTCCGGGGGAGCTGGCCGCGGACCTGACGGTCGCCTGCGACGGCCGGGACTCGGTGGTGCGGCGGGCGGCCGGGCTCCGGCAGCGGCCCTTCGAGGTGCCGATGGACGTCTGGCAGGTGCGGGTGGACGCCCCGGCCGACGACCTCACGGCCGGGCGGGTGTTCGCCCACTTCGGCGAGGGCCAGGTCGCGGTCACCATGGACCGCGGCACGTACTTCCAGACCTCCTACCTGATCGAGAAGGGCCGGGACGCGGAGCTGCGCACCCAGGACATCCAGTGGCTGCGGGACCGGCTCGGGGCGCTGTTCGGCTGGGGCGACGAGGTGACCGGCGCGATCGCCTCGTGGGACGACGTCAAGCTGCTGGAGGTCACCTTCGGCCGGCTGCGGCGCTGGTACCGGCACGGGCTGCTGTGCCTCGGGGACGCGGCCCACACCATGTCGCCGGTCGGCGGCGTGGGGGTCAACCTCGCACTGCAGGACGCGGTCGCCGCGGCCCGGATACTGGCGGCCCCGCTGCGGCGCGGCGCGGTCACGGCGGACGACCTGGCGCGGGTGCAGAAGCGGCGGCAGCTGCCGGTGGCCGTGCTGCAGCGCTCCCAGCGGGCCGAGCACACGATGATCCGCTCCGCGCTGGCCGGCACGCTCGACGGCGACCGGCTGCCGGTGCCGGTGCGGCTGCTGCGCCGGGTGCCGCCGCTGCGGACCGTGACCGGCGTGCTGGGCGGGTTCGGGATACGCCCCGAGCGCGCCCCCGCCTTCGCCCGGGTCAGCTCTGGCGCTCGATCGCCCGGAGGGTGAACTCCTCCAGCTCCACGGCCGCGGCGTCCAGATCCAGCTCCGGGTGGGCCAGCCAGTGCGCGATCACCCCGTCGATCGCGCCGCCGATCGCCAGGGCGATGGTCTGCACATCGAACTCCCGCAGTACGCCCGCCCGCTGACCCTCCGTCAGCAGTTCGGCCAGGCCCTGCCACCGGCCGTGAGTGTCATGGGAGCCCGGCGTCTTGAGGCGGGTGCCCCCCTCGTCGTCGAGCAGCATCTCGGTGATCACCCGGACCTGCCGGCGGTTGGCCTGCTGGTAGCCGACCATCGCCCGTACGTAGGCGACGATCGCGTCCCGCGGGCCGGCAGCCCGTGCCAGCCGCTCGGTGACATAGGCGCTGAACTGCTCCATCACCTGTTCCAGCGCCGCCCGGGTCAGCTTGTCCTTCGAGGAGAAGTGGTAGAGCACCGCGGCCTTGGAGAGTCCGGCCCGCTCGGCGATCGCCGACAGCGAGGTCGCGGGGTAGCCCCGGGTGGAGATCAGGTCGATGGTGGCATCGATGAGCTGCTGACGGCGGACCCGTTCGGTGAGCGTCGGCTCGTCGGGACCGTCGCCCCGGCGGGGAGTCATCGCGCGGCCACCTGCCTCTTTCCTCGCCGTCCGGACGACACCAGACCGTACACGGCGGGAGCCGTGGCCTCCCGGGGGACCGGGCATACCGCGCGGTACGGCGAGCGGTAGGATCACCGCGCCATGGAGATAAATGCCCGGTACACCAGTTTCGTCGCGGTCGGCGACAGCTTCACCGAGGGAATGTCGGACGGTCTGCCGGACGGCTCCTACCGCGGCTGGGCCGATCTGCTCGCCGCCCGGCTGGCCGCCGCGGCCCGGCCGCCCGCCGGGGAATCCGCCGCCGCACCCGTCTTCCGCTACGCCAATCTCGCGGTGCGCGGCAAGCTCATCGGGCAGATCGCCGACGAGCAGTGCGGGCCGGCGGCCGCGATGGGCGCCGATCTGGTGACGCTGGTCGGCGGGCTCAACGACGTCCTGCGGCCCCGGTGCGATGTGGACCGGGTGTGCGCCCGGTTCGAGGACGCCGCCGGGCAGCTGGCCGCGGGCGGCGGGCAGCTGGTGCTGATGCGCAGCCCGGGGCGGCAGGGGCCGGTGCTGGAACGTTTCCGGCCGCGCATGGAGCAGCTGTTCGCGCGGATCGACGAGGTGGCCGTGCGGCACGGCGCGGTGGTCGTGGACCTGTATGCCTCGCGGTCGCTGTCCGACCCGCGGATGTGGGGCGACGACCGGCTGCATCTCAACGCCGAGGGGCACCGCCGGGTGGCGGAGGCCGTCTGGCAGGCGCTCGGGCAGGCCGCGGAGCCGGACTGGGACACCCCGCTGCCGGCCGCCGCCCCACCGGACTGGCGAGCGCGGCGGACCGCGGATCTGCGGTTCGCGCGCGAGCATCTGGTGCCGTGGCTCGGCCGGCGGCTCACCGGCCGGTCCTCGGGTGACGGCCGCCCGGCCAAGCGCCCCGAGCTGCTGCCGTACGAGGGCTGACACCCGCCGGCGCCGGGCTGCGCACCGCCGAGCCCGGGCTTGGAGGAAGCTACAGCCGGGACCGGGGCGCTGGCCTGCGCAAACCGCCAGTAGACTCTGACCACGTGACTGCTGTGTCTGCGAAGCCTCGCATCCCCAATGTCCTGGCCGGCCGCTACGCCTCCGCGGAGCTGGCCGTGCTGTGGTCCCCCGAATACAAGGTCAAGCTGGAGCGGAAGCTGTGGCTGGCCGTGCTGCGCGCGCAGAAGGACCTGGGGGTGGAGGTCCCCGAGCAGGCGCTCGCCGACTACGAGCGGGTCCTGGAGACCGTCGACCTGGCCTCCATCGCCGAGCGCGAGAAGGTCACCCGGCACGACGTCAAGGCCCGTATCGAGGAGTTCAACGCCCTGGCCGGCCATGAGCAGGTCCACAAGGGCATGACCTCCCGCGACCTGACGGAGAACGTCGAGCAGCTGCAGGTGCGGCTGTCGCTGGAGCTGATGCGGGACCGTACGGTCGCCGTGCTGGCGCGCCTGGGCTCGCTGGCCGCCCAGAACGCCGAGCTGGTGATGGCGGGCCGCTCGCACAATGTCGCGGCGCAGGCCACGACGCTGGGCAAGCGCTTCGCGACGGCGACGGACGAGCTGCTGGTGGCGTACGCGCGCCTGGAGGACCTGCTCTCCCGTTACCCGCTGCGCGGCATCAAGGGCCCGGTGGGCACCGCCCAGGACATGCTGGACCTGCTCGGCGGGGACGCCGCCAAGCTCGCCGACCTGGAGCAGCGGATCGCCGCGCACCTCGGCTTCGGCCAGGCCTTCACCTCCGTCGGCCAGGTCTACCCGCGGTCGCTGGACTACGACGTGGTGACCTCGCTGGTGCAGCTGGCGGCCGCCCCCTCGTCGCTGGCCAAGACCGTCCGGCTGATGGCCGGTCACGAGCTGGTCACCGAGGGCTTCAAGCCCGGCCAGGTCGGCTCGTCGGCGATGCCGCACAAGATGAACACCCGCTCCTGCGAGCGCGTCAACGGCCTGATGGTGATCCTGCGCGGCTACGCCTCGATGACCGGTGAGCTCTCCGGTGACCAGTGGAACGAGGGCGACGTGTCCTGCTCCGTGGTGCGCCGGGTCGCGCTGCCGGACGCGTTCTTCGCACTGGACGGTCTGCTGGAGACGTTCCTGACCGTGCTCGACGAGTTCGGCGCCTTCCCCGCCGTCGTCGCCCGTGAGCTGGACCGCTACCTGCCCTTCCTCGCCACGACCAAGGTGCTGATGGGCGCGGTGCGCGCCGGTGTGGGCCGCGAGGAGGCGCACGAGGCGATCAAGGAGAACGCGGTCGCCTCGGCGCTGGCCATGCGGGAGCAGGGCGCGGAGCGCAACGAGCTGCTGGACAAGCTGGCCGCGGACGCGCGGATTCCGCTGGACCGGGCGGAGCTGGACGCCCTGATGGCGGACAAGCTCTCCTTCACCGGTGCCGCGGCCGACCAGGTGGCGTCCGTCGTCGCCCGGGTCGAGGAGATCAGCAAGCAGCACCCCGAGGCCGCGGCGTACACCCCCGGCTCGATCCTCTGACGCGGGGACCAGTGCGCTTCACCCCCGAAGAGCTGGAAGCCGCTCGCGACCGCCTCGTCCCCGACGTGGCCGCGAGCGGCCTTCGCGTGCTCTTCTGCGGCATCAACCCCGGGCTGATGACGGCGGCCACCGGCCACCACTTCGCCCGGCCCGGCAATCGGTTCTGGCCGGTGCTGCACGCCGCCGGGTTCACCCCGCGCCAGTTCCGGCCCGCCGAGCAGGAGGAGCTGCTCTCCCACGGCGTGGGCATCACCAATGTCGTGGCACGGGCGACGGCCAGGGCCGACGAACTGACCGCGCAGGAGTACCGCGAGGGCGGCCGGCTGCTGGCGGAGAAGGTGGCCCGGCTGCGCCCGCGCTGGCTCGCCGTCGCCGGTGTCACCGCGTACCGCGTCGCCTTCGACGACAAGAAGGCCGCGATCGGGCCGCAGCAGCGGACGCTCGGCGAAACCCGTATCTGGGCCCTGCCCAACCCCAGCGGCCTGAACGCCCATTGGACGGTGGCGGCCATGGCCGAGGAATACGGGCGGCTGCGTGCCGCGGCGTTCGCGGAGGACGACGGCGCATAAGGTCGTCGGCCGTTCGGCCGCCGGTCACTTCGAAGGCATGTACATGCCTATGTGACCGCTCTACTCTGACGCCGCCCGCGCACGCCCCCCACTCCCTTACGGAGACCCCGTGCCTGCCTCGTCCGCGTCACCCTCCGCCGCCGCGTCCCCCTCCTCCCACCGTGTCCGCCGCTCGCGCCGCCGCAGAGTCACCGCGCTCGCCGGGGCGTTCGGCCTGGCCACCGCCGGCCTCGGCCTCTGGGCGGGCAACGGCTTCGGCGCCGAGCCCGCCGCGGCCGCCGTGCCCACCCCCGACCATGTGGTCGTGGTGGTCTTCGAGAACCACGCCTACGACCAGGTGGTCGGCAGCTCCAGCGCCCCGTACATCAACTCCCTGGCCTCCGGCGGCGCCGGCCTGAAGGCGTCCTACGCCGAGACCCACCCCAGCCAGCCCAACTACTACGCCCTCTTCTCCGGCGACACCCAGGGCGTCACCGACGACAGCTGCGTCGACCCGGGGTTCAGCGACGCCCCCAACCTCGCCTCCGAGCTGACCGCGGCCGGCAAGTCCTGGGCGAGCTACAACGAGTCGCTGCCGTCCGACGGCTCGACCACCTGCAAGAGCGGCAAGTACGCGCAGAAGCACAACCCGTGGTTCGGCTTCAGCAACGTCTCCACCGGCTCGGCACACACCTTCGACGCCTTCCCCAGCGACTTCTCGAAGCTGCCCACCGTCTCGTTCGTGGTGCCGAACCTGTGCAGCGACATGCACGACTGCTCGGTGTCCACGGGCGACACCTGGCTGAAGAACCACCTCAAGAGCTACGCCGACTGGGCCAAGACCCACAACAGCCTGCTGCTGGTCACCTTCGACGAGGACAACCGGCTCAGCGGCAACCGCATCCCGACCGTCCTCTACGGCGAGCCCGTGCAGGCCGGTTCCACCTCGGACACCACCTACAACCACTACGACGTGCTGCGCACCCTTGAGGACATGTACGGCACCTCGCACGCGGGCCATGCCGCCGACGCCAAGGACATCAGCGGTATCTGGGCGGGCTGACCCGTGTATCTCACAGACGGCCGCCCGGGCCCTGCCACGCAGGGGCGGCCGGGCGGCCGGCGCACCGGAAGGAACCGGCGGGCCGGCGCCGCCGTACCGTCCACGGTGCTGGTCCTGGGCACCGTCAGCCTGATCACCGACATCTCCTCGGAGATGGTCACGGCCGTGCTGCCGCTGTACCTCGTCGCCGAACTCGGGCTGTCGCCCCTGGGGTTCGGGGTGCTGGACGGGGTCTACAACGGGGTGAGCGCCCTGGTCCGGCTGGTGGGCGGGCGGCTGTCGGACCGGGGCGGCGGACGCGGGCACAAGGCGGTGGCCGTGGTGGGGTACGGGCTCTCCGCCCTCTGCAAACCGCTGTTGCTGCTGGTGCACTCACTACCGCTGATCGGGGCGGTGCTGGCGGTGGACCGGACCGGCAAGGGGCTGCGGACCGCGCCACGGGACGCGATGATCTCCCTCGCCGCCGAACCGGCCGCCCGCGGCCGGGCGTTCGGGGTGCACCGGGCGATGGACACCGCGGGCGCGCTGTGCGGCCCGCTGGTGGCGTTCCTGCTGCTGCGGCTGGCGGCGGACGGCTATGACGCGGTGTTCACGGTCAGCTTCTGTGTCGCCGTGCTGGGCGTGGTCGTCCTCCTGCTGTTCGTCCCGGGCCGCGCCCTGTCCGCCCGGAGGGAGACCGCTGCCAAGGGCACCACCACGGAGCACACGGCCACGGAGCACACCGCTGCGAGGGACACCACCGCACCGGCCCCGGCCGTGCCCCGGACGCCGGTGCGCGACCTGCTGGGCCGGCCGCAGGTGCGCCGGCTGACCGTATGTGCCGTGCTGCTCGGGCTGACCACCGTCAGCGACTCCTTCCTGTATCTGACGCTGCAACGGCGGCTGGACCTCCCGGCGGGGTGGTTTCCGCTGCTCCCCCTGGGCACCGCGGCCGCTTTTCTGTCGCTGGCGGTGCCGATGGGAGCGATCGCCGACCGGATCGGCCGCCGGCGGCTGTTCCTGGTGGGGCATCTGGTGCTGCTGTGCGCCTACGGGCTGCTGCTGGCTCCTCTCACCACCGGTACGGCGCTGGTCTGTGCCGTACTCGTCCTGCACGGCGCGTTCTACGCGGCCACCGACGGGGTACTGGCGGCCGCGACCGCCGACGCGGTGCCCGCGGACACCCGCGGCAGCGGACTGGCGGTGGTGCAGACCGGCCAGACAGCCGCCCGCTTCGTCTGCTCGCTCGCCTTCGGCGCCGCCTGGACCGCCTGGGGCGACCACACCGCCCTCCTCGCCGCGGCCGTCGGACTGGCCCTGGCCGCGGCCCTCAGCACCCGGCTGCTGCGGCCCGCCGGACCGGCAGCGGCCCCGAACTCCCCCTCGGAGCACACACCGTGAACCCCACCCCGCTGAGCCGCACCGCACGACTGCTCATCCTGCTGACCACCGTGCTCGTCCTCGGCGGGGTGGCCGTCGCCGCGACCCTGCACGCCGCCGGACGCGCCGACCGGAAGGACCGCACCCAGTCCGGCGGCCCCGAGGTGGCCTCCGGTCCGGTGCGCCTGGACGATCCGCACCGGAGCCTCTTCCGCAACATGGCCTGGGGGCCGCACCGCGACGAGATCACCGCCGTGCCGGAAGGACGGCTCGGCGGCCCGCGCACCGCGTCCGGGGTCCGCTGCCTGCGCTTCCACGCGGCCGCCGGAACCGGTATCTGTCTCCAGGCCGTCCACGGCAAACTCCGGGACACCTACCGCGCCGTCCTCCTGGACCGCCGGCTGCGCCCCCTGCGCCACTACGACCTGCCCGGCACCCCCACCCGCGCCCGGGTCTCCCCCAGCGGCCGCACCGTCGCCTGGACCGTCTTCGTCAGCGGCGACTCCTACGCGGGCACCGCCTTCTCCACCCGCACCTCGATCGCCGACACCCGCGGCCGGCGCCTGGACGCCAACCTGGAGACGTATGCGCTGACCGTCGACGGGCACCGGGTCCACGCCGCCGACATCAATGTCTGGGGCGTCACCTTCGCCGATGACACCCGCTTCTACGCCACCGTCGCCACGGGCGGAAAGACCTATCTCGTCCGCGGCGACCGTCGCACCCGAACGCTGCGGGCCCTGCACCCCAACGTCGAGTGCCCCTCGCTGTCCCCCGACGGCACCCGCATCGCCTACAAGAAGCGCGTCGCGGACGCCGACCCCGACGCCCCCTGGCGGCTGTACGTCCTCGATCTGCGCACCCTGCGCGAGACCGCGACCGGCGAACACCGCAACATCGACGACCAGGCCGTCTGGCGCGACGGCCACACCCTGGTCTACTCCCTGCCGGGCGACTACGGCTCGGATCTGTGGACCGTCCCCGCCGACGGCACCGGCAGCCCCCGCCGTCTCCTCTCCGCGGCCCTGGCCCCGGCGTTCACCCGCTGACGGCCGCCTCCTCCGTCATTGCCACCAGGAGGTGGAGCGGCAGCTCGGGGGAGCCCTGCCCGACCCCTACGCCGATCCAGCGGCCCCGGACCCGCCAGCCGTGCATCCGCGGGACATATCCGCACAGCGTGTCCAGCGGCGGCGGGACCGGCAGGCCCTGTGCGGACCGTTCCAACTGGGGTGTGAGATCGAGCGTTTCGGGCGTGCCCCACCGTAACGAGAGCGCCTGTACCAGCGCCGTCAGCTCGGCCGTGAACTCCTCCTCGGTCTCCGCGGCCTCCGCGCGGTCCGCGTCCCAGAACTCCCCGCTGACCCGCAGCCCGGCTATGTGGTGGCCGGGGCCGCTCTCGACCGTGGCGGACCGGACCGGCACCGCCGGGAAGTCCCGCAGCCGGATCTGGTCGATGACCGTCGGATACTCGTCAAAGGTCATGCCGTCAGTAAACCGCGCGGGTCTGACAATTGACCGTCCCGGTGACGGGCGCGGGCGGACCCCGTGCCGCGCACCGGCCGCCCCTACCTCCCTCCTGCGGGACTCGCCGCCCACCCTCTGACCGGCTACGATCCGCCCCACACGCACAGTGAGGGAGACGGACGTTGGGGCGGCTCACCGGCGGGGACCCCTCCCTGCTGCGACGGATCAACTCCGCGGTGGTGCTGGATGCGCTGCGCGCCGCGGACTCCCCCACGCTCACCGACCTCGTCCAGGTGACCGGGCTGTCCCGGCCGACGGTCGAGGGAGTGGTCGAGGGGCTCATCGAGACCGGCCTGGTGGCCGAGGCGGCCGCCGGGGAGGGGGAGACGCGCCGCCAGGGGCGGCCGGCCCGCCGGTTCCGTTTCCGTGCGGAGGCCGGGCATCTGCTGGGCATCGAGATCGGCCCGCACCGCGTCGCCGCCCTGCTGTCCGATCTGGGCGGGCGGGTGCTGGACTCCGCGCAGCGCCCCGTGGAGGAGCGCGCACCGGCCGACGAGCGGCTGGAACGGGTCCGTGCCGTGGTGGCCGACCTGCTGCGCCGTACCGGTGTGCCCCGCAGTGCGCTGCGGGCCGTCGGGGTGGCCGGACCCGGCATCGTGGAGGCGGACGGCACCGTCCGGCTGAGCACCGCGCTGCCGGGCTGGACGGGGCTGCCCCTGGGTGACCGGCTGCGCCGGTCGTTCCGCTGCCCGGTGCTGGTCGAGAACGACGCGAACGCCGCCGCGGTGGCCGAGCACTGGCAGGGTGCGGCGACCGGCTCGGATGACATCGTTTTCGTGCTGGCGGGCCTGAGCCCGGGGGCCGGCTCACTGATCGGCGGGCGGCTGCACCGCGGCTTCGGCGGAGCCGCCGGGGAGATCGGCGCGCTGCATCTGCTCGGCCGGGAGGCGACGCCGGAGAAACTGCTGTCCACGACCGGAGAGCCGCTGCATCCCCTGGACGAGGCACAGGTGGCTGCGGTCTTCGCGGCGGCGCGGGACGGGGACGCACAGGCGCGGGAGGCGGTGGACCGCTTCATCCGGCGGCTGGTGCACGATGTCGCCGCGCTGGTGCTGGCGCTGGACCCGGAGCTGGTGGTGATCGGCGGCTGGGCGGCAGGCCTGGCGGGCGTACTGGAGCCGCTGCGCGGGGAGTTGGCGCGCTACTGTCTGCGCCCGCCGCGGGTCGCCCTGTCGCAGCTCGGCGAGGCGGCGGTGGCCACCGGGGCACTGCGGCTCGCGCTGGACCATGTGGAGGGTGAACTCTTCGCGGTGGAGGGCACGGTGACGGGCCGTCCCCGCACCCCACTGACGGGCCGCTGATGAGCGCGGCGCCCCCGACGGTCCGCACACGGTCCGCCTGTCCAACAGCCGACGTACGGACGACACGAAAGCGCGCCCGTACGTCGGCTGCCGGGCGGAATCAGCCCGCGAGCAGCGCGACCGCGTCGCTGTCGCCGAAGGTCAGCCGGCAGGTGTCGGCGCGGTAGGTGGAGACCGCGACGGCCGTCGTGCGGCCTCCCGAGACATAGCGGGTGGTGACGACCAGGACGGGCGCGCCCGGCAGCCGGTCCAGCTGCTTGGCGTCCTCCGCACGGGCCGAGCCGAGCTCGACGGTACGGTCCTGGCCGTCCAGTTCCAGCGACTGCAACTCCCCCAGCACCGCGTACGCACCGGCCGGGCCGTTCAGCACGCCGGCTTCCAGGCGGCCGGGCAGCGCGGCCACCGGGACGTACAGCGACTCGGCGGCGAGCGGCTGCCCCTGGGTGACCCGGCTGCGGCGGACGAGGTGCACCCGGTCGCCGGCGGCCGTCTCCAGCAGGCGGGCCACCGCTGCGGGCACGGTGTCGGTCTCGACGGCGTCGACCGGCTGCCAGTCGTCACCGGCGGCACCGGGCCAGGTGGGGCGGGCGGGGGCGACGGCGACACCGACACGGGGCGGGGCGACGGTGGTGCCCACACCGCGGCGGCGCTGGAGTCTGCCTTCCAGCTCCAGCTGTTCGAGGGCCTGCCGGAGCGTGGCCCGTGCGACGCCGAACCGGGCCGCCAGATCACGCTCGTTGGGCAGAATCTCGCCGACCGAGAACTCCGAGTCCAGCGCCTCGCTGAGCACGGTCTTGAGGTGCCAGTACTTCGGCTCCGGCACCGTTTCGAGCTGCGTGGTCCCCACCCTGTCCTCCGCACTGGCCGCTACCGGGCTGTTCCCGTGGCACCCGGGCCGCACGCGCCTCCGGGAGCTGTGGGCCCGTCGCGCGCCCGTTTTTGAGCGCTTCTTTATTAAAGGTTGTTGCAGTATCCCGACGATATGGGCGCCCCTACCCTTGGTCAAGACCAATCCGGTATCCGTTTCGGACCGTCCGGCATGCCCGAACGGGCAGCGCAGGCTGCCTGCGTAGCGCCTCGTACGCCGCCGTGCGGTGGGGGTGCCCAGTGGGGTCCCGCTGCCACATCCCAGGCTCGGTTTCAGGGCCGGGCAGCGGCGCCCGCCCCTCAGCCGGCCGCGAGCGACCCCAGCTTCTCGGGGTTGCGGACGATGTAGACGGTCTGGATCTTGCCGTCCACGACGGCGAGCTGGAGGACGGAGTCCGGTACGCCGTCCTGGTGTGCCAACAGCGCGATGCCGCCGTTGAGTTCGAGGACGGTGAACTCCAGGCCGGGCGGCACGGTCCGGGTGATGCCGAAGAGGAAGCGGCCCACCTTGTCGGCGGACTCGATGACCCGCAGCGGCGCCTTGGCCTTGCCCCCGCTGTCCCCGACCAGGCGGGCGTCCGCTGCCAGCAGGCGCAGCAGCCCGTCCAGATCGTCGCCGGCCGCCGCGGCCAGGAACCGTTCGGTCAGATCCCGCTGCCGGTCCGGATCGACCTCGTAGCGCGGCTTGCGCTCCTCCACGTGCCGCCGGGCCCGGCCGGCCAGTTGACGGACCGCGGCCTCACCGCGGTCGAGGGTGGTGGCGATCTCCGCGTACGGATAGCCGAAGGCCTCGCGGAGCACGAACACCGCGCGCTCCAGAGGGGAGAGCGACTCCAGGACGACGAGCACGGCGAGGGTGACCGTCTCGGTGAACACCGCGCGCTCGGCGGTGTCCGGGGCCGCGGCGACATCGGTCCGCAGCGGCTCCGGCAGCCAGGGCCCCACATAGGACTCGCGCCGCGACTGGACCTGGCGCAGCCGGTCGATGGCCAGCCGGGTGGTGATCCGTACGAGGAAGGCGCGCGGTTCGCGTACCGCCGCGTGGTCCGCGCCCGACCAGCGCAGCCAGGCGTCCTGCACCACGTCCTCGGCGTCGGCCACCCGGCCGAGCATCCGGTAGGCCACTGCGAAGAGTACGGAGCGGTGCTCCTCGAAGACGTCGGTGGCCGTGGTCGCGGATTCGTTCAGCACCCCTCCATCCCACCCGGCGGCCGGGGCCTTGTCCAGCGGAATCCTTGGCGCGGCGGCCACCCGGGGCGTGGGGTGCGGCACACCCGCACACATCCCGGCCGCCCCATACCGCTCAGTAGTCCCACCTGGCATCGTGTCAGCGCACGCCCCGCAGCACCGGAAGTCCCGCACCATCAGAGGAGTTCGCCCATGGCCGCCCCGGTTTCCTTCGCCCGTGTCACCCCCGAGGACCGGCCGCCGTTCACGGTCGCGTACGAGCGCAAGGGCGCGGGCGAGCCCCTCGTCCTGCTGCACGGCATCGGCCACCATCTCCAGGCCTGGCGCCCGGTGTGCGACATCCTCGCCGCCTCCCACCAGGTCATCGCGCTCGACTTGCCGGGTTTCGGCGCCTCCCCCGCCCTGCCGGACGGCTCCTCCTACGACCTGTCGTCGGTCGTCCCGCTGCTCACCGCGGCGTTCGCCGAACTCGGGGCCGAGCGCCCGCATGTGGTGGGCAACTCGCTGGGCGGGCTGCTCGCGCTGGAGCTGGGCCGTACCCGTGCCGTGCGGTCGGTCACCGCGCTGTCGCCCGCGGGCTTCTGGACGCCGGCCGAGCGGCGGTACGCCTTCGGGGTGCTGCGCGGCATGTACGCCGGTGCCCAGGCACTGCCCGAGCCGGTGGTGGAGTCACTGTCCCGGAGCGCCCTCGGCCGGGCGTCGCTCACCGGGACCATCTACGCCCACCCCGGCCGCCGCTCGGCCGACGCCGTCGTGGCGGAGACCCGGGCGCTGCGCGAGGCACCCGGCTTCGCGCCGACGCTGGCGGCCGGGCGGGAGGTGCGGTTCACCGCCGATGTGCCCGACGTCCCGGTGACCATCGCCTGGGGCAGCCGCGACCGGCTGCTCCTCCCCCGTCAGGGCGTACGCGCCAAGCACACCATCCCGGGCGCCCGGCTCGTACGGCTGCCGGGCTGCGGGCATGTGCCGATGAACGACGATCCGGCGCTGGTGGCGCGGGTCATCCTCGACACGGTGGGCTGAGCGTGCGGTCCCCGGGGGCCGCGGCGCGTAGCGGGTCCGTAGGTGCCACGGCGGTGTCCTGGCGATCGGACGGCGGGCTTGCGACCATGGCCCGGTTCCGCCGGCCGCAGGACCGGGCCCCGTAGGCCGCACCGTGCCCCGTGGTCCGTGAACGGTGCGGAGTTCACCGTCCGTTCGGCTGCGCGGCACCGGACAGCGATACGAACAGGTCAGCACGATCGGTCGAGGCATGGAGGTTGCAGATGGCACAGGAATCCGGCAGCGGCTTCGGACGGCGGTCGCTGCTGCGGGGCGCGGCCGCGGGCTCGGCGGCGCTGGCGCTGCCCGCGCTCTCCGGTGCCGCACCGGCGCTGGCCCGCGGCGGACGGCCGGGCGCCGAGTGGGGCGTGCAGGCCGGCGATGTCACCACCTCCTCGGGACTGGTGTGGGTGCGGTCCGACCGGCCGGCCCGGATGGTGGTGCAGACCGCGGCGACCGAGTCGTTCCGGCACGCCCGGTCCTGGCACGGCCCGGTGATCGGGCCGGACACCGACTTCACGGGTGTGACCTCGCTGCACGGCCTGCCGTCCGGTGAGCAGATCCACTACCGGGTGCTGCTCGCCGACCCGGACGACCCGCGGCGCACCGGCGAGCCGGTCTCCGGCACGTTCCGCACGGCCCCCACGGGGCGTCGTACGAACCTCCGCTTCCACTGGTCCGGCGATCTGGCCGGGCAGGGCTGGGGCATCAATCCGGACCGCGGCGGCTACCGCATCTACGAGGACATGCGGCGCCGGAACCCGGACTTCTTCCTGTGCAGCGGCGACAACATCTACGCCGACAACCCGATCACCGAGCGGGTGACGCTGCCGGACGGCCGGATCTGGCGGAACGTGACGACCGAGGAGAAGTCCAAGGTCGCCGAGACGCTCGCCGAGTTCCGTGGCGCGTTCCGCTACAACCTGCTGGACGAGAACCTGCGCCGCTTCAACGCCCAGGTGCCGACGGTCACGCAGTGGGACGACCACGAGGTGCACAACAATTGGTACCCGGGGCAGCTGCTAGACGACGACCGGTACACGGAGAAGCGCACGGACGTGCTGTCCGCGCGGTCGCTGCGCGCCTTCAGCGAGTACTTCCCGATCCGTACGCTGCGGCCCGGCCGCCGGGACGGCCGGGTGTACCGCGTGGTGCGGCACGGCCCGCTGCTCGATGTGTTCGTGCTGGACATGCGGCGTTACCGGAACGCCAATTCGCCGGGCCGGCAGACCGACGACCCGCAGGGCATCCTCGGCGCGGAGCAGCTGCGCTGGCTCAAGCGGGAGCTGTCCCGGTCCCGCGCGGTGTGGAAGGTGATCGCCTCCGACATGCCGTTGGGGCTGGTCGTCCCGGACGGCAAGACGAACTTCGAGGCGGTGGCGCAGGGCGATCCGGGCGCGCCGCTGGGACGGGAGCTGCAGCTGGCCGAGCTGCTGCGGCACATCAAGCACGACCGGGTGACCGGAACCGTCTGGCTCACCACGGACGTGCACTACACCGCGGCGCAGCACTACGCGCCGGAGCGGGCCGCGTTCAAGGACTTCGAGCCGTTCTGGGAGTTCGTGTCGGGGCCGCTCAACGCGGGCGGATTCCAGGCGCTGAAGCTGGACGGAACCTTCGGGCCCGAGCAGTCGTTCATCAAGGCGCCGGACCGTGCCAACACCTCCCCCGCGGAGAGTCCGCAGTACTTCGGCGAGGTCGACATCGACGGGGGCAGCGGGGAGCTGACGGTGCGGCTTCGGCAGGAGGGCGGCCAGGTGTTGTTCAGCAAGGTGCTGCAACCGGGACGGGTAGGACAGTAGGAGCCAATGCGCCGATTGCGTCTTTTACCCGTCGGACACAAGGTGTTGGCGGTCAGGCAACACCTGTCCGCCAGGCTTGTGTGCATGACTGAAGCATCCTCTGCCCGTTCCGCCCGCCGCCCGCAGCGGCGGCATGTCCTTGAGCTGGCCGCCCTCTGCACGGCCGTGGCGGTGGCCGACGCCCTCGCCCACACCCTCACGCACGGCCCGTCGGGCCCGGTGCTGCTGTGCGCGGCCGCGGTGGCGGTGCTCGCCACCGCCGGCTTCCACCTGTGGTGGTCACGACGTCATGAGGACGCCCCGCCGCCGACCGATACCGGCGCCACGGCGCCGGCCTCCGCCGACCGGGCCCGCGGGGCCGGCGGCCAGGAGACGGTGCTGTGGCGGATGCGGACCACGGTCCGGGACCAGCCGGGCAGCCTGGCCGCGCTGTGCACGGCGCTGGGCGCGCGGCGGGTGGACATCCTCAGCCTGCAGACCCACCCGCTCTCCGACGGCACGGTCGACGAGTTCCTGCTGCGCGCACCCGGTGCGCTGACGCCCGACGAGCTGACCCGTACGGTGGCCGGCGCGGGCGGCAGGCGCAGCTGGCTGGAGCGGGCCGACGCCCACGACCTCGTCGACGCACCGACCCGGATGCTGGGCCTGGCGACCCGTACGGCCCTGGACTCCGCCGAACTCCCGCTGGCCCTGCGCCAGTTGCTGGGGCGCTGCACCATCCATTCGGTACCCGCACGTTCCCTGCTCGGCCGGCCGCTCGCCGAGCCGGTCCCCACGGAGGGCGTGCTGGAGGAGCACCGTATGAAGTTCCGCGACCCCTCCGGGGGCTCGCTCACCATCGAGAGGCCGCAATTGCCGTTCACCCCCACCGAGTTCGCCCGGGTGCGCGCGCTGGTCGATCTGGACGCACGGCTCGGCCAGCGGGTGCCCCCGCGGCGTGATGTGCTGACGCTGCCCGAGGGCAACGAGATCACGGTCCGCCGCGCCGACACCTCCGACCTGGCCGCGGCCCGGGAGATGCACGACCGCTGCTCCTCGAAGACCCTGGCGCTGCGCTACCACGGCCCGGTCGGCGACGCGGACCGCTATCTCGGACATCTGCTCAGCCCGCGGTTCGGCCGCACCCTGGCCGTGGAGACCGCCTCCGGCCGGCTGGTGGCGCTCGGCCATCTGCTGTGGGACGGCGACGAGACCGAGGTCGCGCTGCTGGTCGAGGACGCCTGGCAGCAGCGCGGTATCGGCGCCGAGCTGCTGCGCCGGCTGGTCACCATGGCGGCCGAGACGGGCTGCGAGAGCGTCTACGCGATCACCCAGGCCTCGAACACCGGCATGGTGGCCGCGATGCGCGGCCTCGGGCTGCCGCTCGACTACCAGATCGAGGAGGGCACGCTGGTGATCACCGCCCGCCCGACGGGTCTGCCCGCCCCCCGGGTGGCGCAGGAGAGCGTAAGCATCCCTGACGGCAGCGGGCGCCGCTGAGCACCCCGGACCGTCACCGGCCCGCCGGCCGGCCGGGCGGGGGGGGGCCCCCCCGGCCCCCCCCCCCCGGCGGGGGGGCCGGGAGCGACCCGCCACCAC